>NZ_JBHSUM010000012.1:0-61854 GCF_042660605.1 Nitratireductor sp. GCM10026969 | reverse complement strand
GGCCCGAACAGTCGCCCGCGCGCTGCTGCCGCTGGCGATTTCCGGCGCCTGTGCATCGGTCGTCTGCTGCGCCGCCGCCGGCACCGCAAGCGCGAAGCCAAGGGTCAGCGCGAGCGCGCCGAGAACGTGCTTTCTTTGATCCATGTCATCCGCTCCTTGCCAACGCCCCCTCAAGCACGGCTTCGGCCGGGCCGAAGATCTCCTCGAACGCGGCCTTCAGCGCGACGTCGAAATCGCCCATCGTCACCGGCAGGCCGAGATCGACCAGGCTGGTGACGCCGAAGCCTGAAATGCCGCACGGCACGATGCCGCCAAAGTGCGAAAGCTCCGGCTCGACGTTGACGGCGATGCCGTGAAAGCTCACCCAGCGGCGCAGACGGATGCCGATGGCGGCGATCTTGTCCTCCATGGGCGTGCCATCGGGCATCGGCGGCTTGTCGGGCCGCACGACCCACACGCCGACGCGGCCCTGCCGCCGTTCGCCTCTCACGTTGAAGCGGGCAAGGGTGGCGATGACCCAGTCCTCGAGCGCCGAGACGAAGGCGCGCACATCCTCCCGCCGCCGCTTGAGATCGAGCATGACATAGGCCACGCGCTGTCCCGGACCGTGATAGGTGTATTCGCCGCCGCGCCCGGCCTGATGGACGGGAAAACGCCCGGTATCGAGCAGGTCCTGCGGCGCCGCGCTCGTGCCCGCCGTGTAAAGGGGAGGATGCTCGACCAGCCAGACCATCTCGCCTGCCGTGCCGGCGCGAATGGCGTCGGCACGGGCTTCCATGAAGGCCAGCGCGTCTTCGTAAGCCGTCAGTCCCGGCTCTATTCGCCATTCCACCGGTCGCGCTTCCTGGTGTGGATGAAAAAGCGAGGGCGCGGGCGCTTCGTTCATGTGTCGGTCTCCATGCGGCGGTTATGACTCCGATCCGCCTTCAAGGTCCAGAAAGGGTTTAACAGCATTCTCCGCAACGGCGATTTTTGCTGCGATTTCACCCTCCTCAGGCTTGTCTCCCGGGGGGCGATTTGCTACATGCCCCGTGGCCGGTGCGAACCGGCCTTTCGTTGCGTGCGGTCGTGGCGGAATTGGTAGACGCGCAGCGTTGAGGTCGCTGTGGGGCAACCCGTGGAAGTTCGAGTCTTCTCGACCGCACCATCTAATTTCCAGGCTCTTGAAACCATTGTGCTTTTCGCGCTTTTCCCCGCACCGGAAACAGGAGGTGCGGGCATTGAATGGCCCACAGTTGTTCCGCCATGCACCATCCCCGCCTCTCTGAATATCCCTTCCGCAAGGTCTACCTGCATTGTCCCAAATGCGGCATCGAGGCGCAATATGACCGGGATGAACTGATCCGCGCCGGCGGCGATCGGGAATTGCTGGATTTCCGGTTGGAGGTGGCCCGGCGCAAGGGCTGCACGAAGACGAAGATCGATCCGTCGAGGGTCTTCGATCTTTGCGGGATCGTCTATCCCGATCTGGTGAAGGCCGGGCAATAAAAAAAGGCCCCGCCGACCGTGAGGCCAGCGGGGCGACAAAAGCAGGCGCAAATTATTCGCAGAAATATTCTAAGGCGATCGTCGGCCATTCTGCGCGGCCTCGATCCGCTGGAGGATCTCTCTCGTGACCTTCATGTCGGCCGCCAGACCGTTAAGGGTGTTCTCGACAGCCCGCATCGCATCGGCCGCGTCGTTAGCCCTCTTCTCCATATTGCTGATCCGAAGCTCGTGGTTGTCGAGAATGCGGACGTTGCTTTCGACGATGGACAGCCGCTTATCGAGCCTGTCGATATCTTCGGCGTTGGCGACCTGCCCCGCGTTCATGCGCTCCCAGGTGGCGCCCCATCCGGCAATCATCACGAAAAAACCGATGATGATTACGAGGGTGTTCGGATTCCATTCGAACCGCCATGTCGGCGCTTTCATCGGCATCTCGTTTTCCTTGTTCTGTCCCGCCATTTCATCCCCAGTGTTCAATGCTTTTGCGGTTGGAAAGGCTTCGGAAACCATCGGCGGGTAGTTTCATCCCAGCCTCGGCGATTTCCCGAAATCGTCGTGGTCAGGCTCGGCGCGAGGTTGCCGCCTCAGCGTCGAGCCGCTTGCTTTATTCCCAGCAGCCGCGAGAGGCGCCGAAAGCATTGTGCGCGGCGACATCCTCCGCGAAAGTGCGGTCGTTCATGATGATGAAGGAGCGCGTTTCGGCCGACGGCGTTAGCTTGCGCCAGCCGTCACACTCATTCGCAGGTGTCGTCGTCTGACACCCGGCCGCCAAGAGCGCGACACAGGGCAGCGTCATCCATGTTGCGGATCGTCTCATCGGTTGCGTTCCTTTCGCGGAGAAGATCGATCGAGCGCTCAAGAGCCGCGCGCCGCTCGGAGTTGATGCCAGCGTGATAGGCGGTCCTATGCGACCAGACGAGCGCGCCAATCAGGGCCGCAGCAATGCCGATGCGGACCCACGTGCCGAAAGCGAGGCCGAGCATCGATCAGCCCGCATTCGGAACTTGGTAGACGCCCCAGGCAGTGAGCGCCGAGACGACGAGCTCGAGCACCACATGATCAAGGCCGAATACGTCGACCTCCATCTGGCGCAGAACGGCGAGCGCGCTCACGCCGATGACGGCCGCAATGGCTTTGCGATACTTTCGCATGGGTCAGCCTCCTATGAACGTTGCGAGGGAGAAGCCGAACGAGAAGCCGCAGGCGAAGACGATGCCCGCGACCAGGAGAACGGCGTATTGAATGGTCATCCGCACCAGATCTCGAGCAGGTCGCACGGAAGATTGGCGATCAGCGCACCGGCCGCCGCCAGGATGGCTATGATTGCCGCCAGAATGCCGCCTCCTTTGCCCGCTGACGGGCTTGTCGGCTTTCCGGGCGCATCGGGCTCGCGCGCGCTGATGGGCTTCCCTGCCGGTTTCTCGGGAGAAAGCGTCGGCGCCTTGGGCTTGGCGTCTGGCTGCGGGAGCTGATCGAGCGTCGGCGGCTCGGTCTTGAGGAAGGCGGCGCGGAGCTCCTGCTCGACATTGATCACGCGCCCACTCGACCAGTCCGGCGAGAGATTGCCATGAACGCGGGTGTATTCGAGCATGGTCCCGTTGTTCGACCAGATGCCGTCGAAGAACAGGTCGCGCTCCTTCCTGCGCCGTTCCATGATCTCGGGGGGCTTGCGCCAGTCCATGAAGGTCTTGCGCGCCTTGGCCATGTCGCCGGCCTTGAAATGCCGCACCCACGACGCCCGCCTGATCGCGCCCGTGTTCCAGTGAAAGGAAACGGCCGCGGCGAACTGCGCCTGCGTGAGCGGGTGATCCTTGAAAACCTCCCGCACCTGCTCGGCATAGTTCGTCAGCGCCCAGACATAGATATCCATGCAGTGCTGGAGCGACTGGGGCTTGCCGATATAGCGCTCGACCCGGTGTCCGGTCGCGTTCGTCATGCCGATGCACCAAGTTAGAACCCGGGCGCTATCCCTGTAGGCTTGGCGCACAAGCGCCTCATGCGCGGCCACTTCCATGGCCACGTCAAAATCGACGCGCATCGTCTTTCCTTTCAGTGGAGGGTCAGGTCAGCGAAATGCCCCGAGAGCCCTTTTCATAGGCTTCTCCGGCGCTACAATCTCAGGTGGCAGCGGGTGGGCAACTTGGTCATGGGGTTATCCCGAAACCCCATTTCCTCCCGCTGCCGCTTCTCCGGTATTGATGTTTCAGGCGCGTAATGCGATGTGGACCTTACGTCTGCAATGCTTGGGAGAGGCCATGTCTCAGCGCATCGCCATAATGGCGCCCGGATTGAATCTGCTCGGGGATGCCGTGAGCAACGACGTCTTGGGAATGTACTCAGCGCTTAGCGAAACCTCTGTCGAAGCATCCATCAATGTCCCCGCGCCGATGCGGTCGTACGATCTAAATGTACAATCCTACGATGATGTTTTATCCCTCTCGCCAAAAGACATCGCCATTTACCACTATTGCACCGGTGATAGAGACGCCCTTGAAGTTCTGACGAAAACGAAAGCAACCGTTGTCCTCAAGTATCACAACGTGACGCCGAGCCATTTCTTCAACGGTTACTGCGACGAGTACAAGAGCGCTACCGCTGAAGCGCTCGAAATGCTCGGAAAGTTTGCCAACATCCCCGGCGCCTTGGCCATGGCGGATTCGGATTTTAACAAGCAGGCCCTACTCAGGCGTGGCATGCCAGAGGACAGAGTTTCCGTTGTGCCTCCGTTCCACCAAACGGACAGTCTCCTCGCACATAAGAAACCGCCCCAAGACGACGGCATCTTCCATGTCCTGTCGGTTGGGCGCATCGCTCCGAACAAGAATCTTGAAACTCTGCTCGAGAGCTTTGCCGACGGGGAGAAAAAGAGCGATCGATCCATGACGCTTCATATCGTTGGAACGACCGATCCGCGCCTTCTCGGCTACCGAAATAAGCTTGTTCGCATCCATAAGAGGCGCGGACCTATCAGCACCGTCTACCACAATGGCGCCTCCACGGAGATGTTGGCCGGCCTCTATTCGCAATGCTCCGCTTACATGACGTGCAGTGAACACGAAGGCTTCTGCGTGCCGGCGATAGAGGCCATGGCGTTCGGCCTTCCGATCATCGCGACAAAAGGGAGCGCTCTCACCGAAACCTGCGGCGATGCAGCCCTCCTGGAGAGCCGCCGCAAGGATTTCACCAATGCGTTGCTCATGCTCACGAAGGACGACGCTTTAAGAGCCGATCTAGGAGCCCGTGGCGGCGCCCGATACGAGCAGCATTTCGCGAACGAAGTGATCAGAAAGAAGTTTTTGTCCTTTGTCAGGGGCTTTCCACAGGTGGTGGCCTCGAACATCGCTATTGGATAGAGGGATTACATGCCGCTTTCAGAAGTGATCAACGTCGCGCGCTATGAAGATCCGGAATGGTTGGAGTTTCACAGTGCACTTGAGAAATTCTCGATAGACAAGCACGTCTTCAAGCACACCGAAGGCGAGGTCTACCGCAAAGGCTGGGAGTGGACGCACTGCATCTACGGTCTATCCATGCTGAGAGCAATCAAGCCAAGCGCGCGAGCCCTCGGCGTCGGCGCAGGCCGTGAGCCTGTGATCTTCTGGTTGGCAGATCAAATCCGTGAGGTCGTTGCGACGGACCTCTACGGCAATGATACCTGGAGCACCAACAACGGAGCCGAAGCCCCCGCCGACATTGTCGAGGACGCCGCAAAATACTGCCCGCGTCCATTCAGCAAGGATCGCATCCGTTTCGAAAACGCGGACGGAACCAATCTGCCCTATGAGGATGGCTCCTTTGATCTGTGCTGGTCTCTCTCATCCATAGAGCACTTCGGAGGGCATGAGGCATCCCGCCAGGCCGTCCGCGAAATGGCGCGCGTGACGCGCAAGGGCGGCATCGTCTGCATTGCGACCGAGTACCTGCTCTTGCCCGAACTGTCTCACCCCGAGTTCTTCACGAAGGGCGAGATCGAGGAATACCTGATTGGAGCAACGCCCGATCTGGAGCTTGTCGACGGTATGTCCTGGGATCTTCCGCCTTTCGACTACCTGATCGATCAGATTTGCATCGGGACTGAAAGCGTCCACCGGCGGCGCCGTCATGTGGTGCTCAATGACGGTAGCCACCAGTGGACATCTTTCATGCTTTTCTTCCGGAAGAATTAGGCTGCGTCCATCCACGCTTCCCAATCGAAGGTGAACAGATTGAGCCCGGATGTTGTGTCCACGGTGACAGCAAAGGAGGTGGCCCCCTTCGACGTCACCCAATGACGAACAGGCCCGGTATCGGATGTTGGCGTCACCACAACCTTCGTAGGTGCCGCCGCAAGCCCGTGAGCGATGACGACTGTTCCGTCAGCCTCCATCGTTCCGCTGCCCGAATTTCTGGTGGTATAGCCCGGGCAGTCTTTTATTTTCGCGCTTCCACCGCTGTTGTCTACTATCGGGGTGGGGCAGTTGGACACGTCGACGCCGTCGAGTTCCCAATCGGCGCCAGACTCAATCTGAACACCGATTTGCGGGTTGCCGCCATATCCATGATTGAGGCCCACACGAGTGCCCCGCATGATGCCAGTTGAATTTGCGGCGAAGAGAAAGGCCTGTTGGCCTGCAGTGTTCGAGCGGTTGTAATCCGAGACAAATCCGCCAAGGATCTGCGTATTTTTCGCGGTACCTTCGCACAGCATCGCGCGATTCCAGGAATTGGTCCACTGACACGCCTCGAAAATGGTGCTGTCGCTTTGCGCTATGTAGACGTCCTGATCGGCTGGCCTGTTTGAGAACCAACAGCCGATGAATTTCGTACCGACAGATTTATTGATGTTGGCCCCCACATTTTTGGCACTGTCGAAGAGGCAGTTGACAAAGACGCAGGTAAGGGGCCGCGCTCCGACGGAGTAAACTGTTGCATCGGTCAGAAGCGCATCCTGGCCGCCAACTACATCAACGTCGGTGAAGAGATGCGCTTCGCATTGCTCAAGAAGCCGAATGCCACCGCCGGCATGAGAATGGATTACGGAATCAACCGTTCCGCTGGCGCCGGATGTCGAGCCTGTGATGACGGTTCCGTTTGCGGGAGTGGCCTCAGTGAAGATGGCCTTGTAGTTCGTACCATCGGTGAATACCGTGGCAGTTCCGCCGGACCACGTGATTGTCTCCCCGTTCTGAAACGTGCCCGACACGCCCGTAAGTGTCATCCACGAGGAAGTGGCAGCAATGATGCCCTGCGAGACATAGTTGTCGGCGCTGCTTTCGAAGTGGATTGCAGCGTTTCTCGTGTCTAGCAGATCGAGCGACCGCATTTTGCCGTTGCCTGCAAGCGAGCTTACGCCATCGTAACACCCGGAGGTGTAGATGCTTTCAATCTCCCATCCATGAATGCCAGCTTCGATATCGATGAACTTACCGGCTGTAGGCGCAATTAGGTCATTGACTCGCTCGGCGCCGACGTTCTTCAAGGTCGGCCGATCAACAGTGGTGAACTGGAAGCCTCTCGTGTCTGTGCCGAGGAATCGCAGCTTCGAAGTCTTTCGGCCCTTCCCAATAACGTTCTGCCCTTTCGAGCACACGATGTATGCAGAGCCGTCCGTCGGTAGGTAGCCCAGCGTGAACTTCAGAATGCCTCGATCAACAACACTGTCGGCCCATTTCTGCGCTTCTGGAATGGCGCTGTTGGAGGTATTCATTTTCTCGCCAGCGAACCAGCCGAGATGAGCCACATCCAGCCCGACGACAGCACCCGTGCCCGTGCCGTCAAAATCAAACCGCTGCTTCTTCGGCGCATGGATCTCCGGCTCGTTCTGGCTGAAATCGACCGTTACGCCGTCCGCGATCAGGAACTTCGTGCCCGAGGAGAACCGCAGCGTCTTCGATGGCGTATAGTCCGTGCCGATATAGTAGGTGGCGTTCTTGAGGCGGATGACCTCTTCGGCCTCGGCTTCAAGTGCCACTAGAGAGGCAACAGCATCGATTGCTCCGTCCGCCACGATCTCCGTAGCGAATGCGGCCGCATAAGCGATGTTGCGCTGGGATTCGGTGACGCTGTCGACGTCGGAAAGGTTATTGGCGCGCAGCATGTCGCCGGTGCCGGGGCCGCTGGGGCCTTCCGGGCCGCGGATATCGATCGCATCCGCGATGTTCGGCGTCAGACCGGAAGCGCCGATATAGCCGGTCGCGGTCGGCTTCACGCCCTCGCCGCCGGTCCAGTCGTAGACCTCGAGAACGCGCCGGGCACCGTCGGTGATGATGCGCAGCAGCGGCGACCAGCCTTTTGGCCCGGTCGGGATGCCGGAGAGCCATTGCCAAGAGCCGGTGCCGGACGCCCCGACCTTCCTATAGATGCCATTGTTCGCCGGATCGGGGTCTGCAACGACCCATGCGCCCGTGCCATCATCGTGGTCAAGATCGGCGTCAAGCTCGGCTTTCGTGCCATAGACCAGCGCGCCGGCCGAGATGGCCGCCTGGATAGCCCGTTCGACCTCAGTCCCCCATACTTGGGTTTCGCCATTTACGACGCTGCGGGGGACGCCCGCGGCATCGGTAGGCGCAAAGACGTCGACTGCCGGCTTTGTGAAGACGGTCATGCAAATGCTCCAGATTTTCGGAAAGGCTTCGCCGGCGGAGCGCGCGGCTCCGGGCGGGAATGTCAGGTTGTCGGGTTGGCTATCCGGTCAGGTGACGGTGCCGGTTGCGTACGGTCCTGGTGTTCCATTCGAGGTTCTGGCCGAGGCGCGCCACTGGATCGGATCGGCCGTATCGCTCATGAAACGATCAATCGTGTATTCGAGACCGGGGCGAACGTTGTCGAACGTCTCCATGATCTCCCAATGCGGAGTGCCCAGCGGAGGGTCGTCAAAGCGCTCCAGAACGATGGTCACGACGCGCAGCGTGTCGGATCGAAGATGCCAAGTTACGGTCTTCGAGCCTCCGCCGTCGCTGACTTCAGTGGTATGGGCGTGGGGGGCAGGCGGTTCAGAGTTGTCGATCGCCATTGGGTCGATGGTCAGAAGGTCGGAGGGATAGGAGACATCGCCATCGCTGTTGGAGGCGCGCACGCGAAAGTCCACCCGGACTCCTCGAGTATCCGCCGTAGCCCATGCATATTTGCCGCTCCCGACGTCAGCGTCGTAAGTCGCCATGTTCGCCCAGAGGTCCGGCAGACCGCCCGTATAGGTGCGATAGTTCGCATCGGGACCGCTGACGCTCGATGCAATGGATATCCGCGTCTCGAACCCTCCGCCCGAATATTGCACCACGGCACCGGCCATCGGCGGTGGAGGCTTCGGCAGGTTGCTCTCGTACTGAAGATCGGGGGCAAGGAGTGGCGCTGGCGCTTCCATCGTCGCCGGGTTCCACGGCATATCGATCAGATCTTGCGGCCAGACGATGTACGGGATGTCGACCCGGCCCTCCTGATCGTTGCACCGCGGCGCGGCAATGCGGCAGATCATCTCCTCGTCGGCGTCGACATCGCTGATGGTCGCGTATGACAGGCCCCATGTCGCCATACCCACCATGTTCGTCCTGATCGCGCCGGCATCGGCCCTCGCCTGGAGAAACAGACGGCGCGCGACGCGCTGGGCTTGCGCGGCTGAGGGACAGAACGGCAATTCGACGTCGAAGATCTTCTCGCCATAGCGGACGACCTCTTCATCGATCCGCGCCCACCCGATGCCCGACATGTTGATCTCGCCCATGTCGAAGCCGCGCTCGGGCGAATAATACTTGATCCGACAGATGTTCGGGCGCTCGACCGCATCCGGGCCGGCCTTCCAGTCGAGTTCAATGATATCCCGCTCGGTGATCGCGATCTCGGAGGTGGGAGCATCGTCGATCAGGCGAAGGCGGATCAGTCCTTCCTCGCTCAGCACGACCTCGGCGCCGATGCTATCGAGCACCTGCTGCATGGTATCGCCGCGGCGGCTTTCCGACGGCCAGATGCCCCAGCAGCGCGACCGCGGCTCTGTACCCGTCAGGGTCGCCACGATCTGATCGGCCCTGTCCGCTTCCTGCGCGAGAAAGGCCCAATCGAAGTCAGCCGAGTCGAGATCGGGATAGCGCCGCATGATATGGGCGGCGCACAGAATGCCGTTGTCCGTCCATTTCCATGTGTTCTCGTTGTCAGGGTCTTGAGAAGGGTCGCGCGGATCGTAAACCGGCGTCATGCGCGCCGTGACAGTCACATCAGGCGCCCCGCCCTGATAGAGCTGTTGGAAAAGCTTGTTGCTGCTCTCGCTGTCGAGCGTCGGAACACGATAGCGTGCGAGCGATTGGAACACCCCGCGGCATCGGTGATCCGTCGTCCAGAGGGTCGGAAAATCAGCGATGAGTTGCGGCCATGCCGTCTCGTTGCCGGTGCCAACCTTCGATTTTATGTTGAGGTAGGTCTCGCCTTTGCGCGCCCAGGGCGGCGAGGAGACATCCCCGCCCGGATCCACAACCACCGGGCGGCCGCCGACGAAATACTCCTCGATGCCATCGAGCGGCCCCTTCAGGTGCCAGATCAGCCGAGAGATGAATATTCCCTTGGTGTTGCCGAAGGCCTTCAGGCCACCGACGCGCACACGGCCAATGCCGTTATATTCCGGTGTTTCCGCCTCCTGAAACGTGTTCTTCAGTTCGCCGGGGTCGATCTTTGGCTGCTGACGCTGCGAAAGCGCGAGCTGCGCGCCAAGCACCGCGGCATAGGCTGCGATCTGAAGACCCGTATAGAGGCCGGCGAACGGGATCACCGCGCCCAGCGGGCTCGCAAAGAGCGCGAAAGCGATCGGCGTGAAGATGAAATCCGCATGGGCGTGCGCCGTCATCGCCAGCAACGACACCGTGCCGGCCAAGGCAAATTTGATCCATTTCATGTCAGGTGATCGCCCAGACTTTTTCGTAACGACGCGGGGAAAGCCAGAAGGCACTCTTGCTCAATCGCCAGCAGCACAGGCCCTCGGAAGCGAAGATGACGCCCACCGGGCCGAAGCGATCTGTCGGGATGATGCCGACATCGCCAACCTGCGGGGCGCCCACACGCTCAGGAACGCCCGCTGACGTGCATATCCGATCCCAGAGAGGAACGAGGCCACCGGCTTGCGATGTCAGCCTGTGCGCCTCCTCCTGGCTGGAATAGGCGGGGATATGGACATCATAGCCGCACTCCCGCGCCCAAGCGGCACACAAGGCACTGCAGTCATCGGTGCCCCAGGTCACTTCTGTTCCGTGGTAGCGCTCAAGAAAGGCCATGAGATTTGCAAGGGTCTCGTCAGCCATTGAAGATCTCCACCACCTTGACACCAATGAACTGGCCGCCCTTGTCGCCGGGATAGCGGCGCTCCTGATCCGAGGCGTTCCACCTGCCCCCGAAAGGATAGTTTTGGCTCTGCCAGAGGCTTTCGACGGTGAAGGTGGCGAACCGGACGCCTATGCCCTGCCGATGCAGCGCCGGGGAACTCAGCTTGCCCGGAAACATCTTCTTCAGGCTGATCTCGACCTCGGCATACTCAGGGTTGAACGCGGCCCAGAAGAGATCGCACCGGGCGCCCTCGATCTCGCGCGCCATGGTCTTGATCTCTTTCCATGCGTCCTTGGTGATGCCGCCGAGCGTGAGGCCGACCGATGGCGCCTGACCGAAGCGCGGTTCCTCGACCTCCTCGAGTTGGACGAGATGTAGGCCGCCCGGATTGGTGATGCCGGTCCACTCGTGACCGCCGACCGTGATGCGCCCCACCCCGTTGTGGAGACGGCGCAAGCCGGAGGGCAGATCGAGCTCCGCGAACCACAGACGCGCGACATGGGGACCGGACAGATATTGCCGGTCAGCTTCAGGGAACAGCGCCATCGGTCAATCCGTGAAATAGTCGCGAACGTAGTAGTCAAAGACCTCGACCAGAACGACGCCTGCATTCGAGATGAAGTGAGCGTCCCGCGGCGCCGTGGCAGCATCCTCGTTCTCAAGGCGCATGGCCAAGGTGGGCCGGAGGGTTGCCTCATCATCCGTGGTCAGCGCTTTCCGTAGCGGCGGCCACACTCGATAATGACCGGGATCGAAGACCTGCGTGATCTCGTAGAGGCCCAGATGGAACGGAAAGAAGCCGATCAGGTCGCCCATCCCGAGGCGATGCCCCCAGAAGGCTTCGGCCAGCCAGATTTCCGTCCCGTTGAGCGGGGACGGCCGTGCCACGGGAACCTGTGGAGGGCTTGAGGCCCAATTTTTTCCGTTCGACCATGGTTCGCCATTCGACCACGGTTGCCCGAGGCGCCATGCCTGGCGCGTCGTGATGACGCCCATCTGCTCGAAATCCAGCCCGTCCCAATCGCAAAACGGAACACGGGTCGCGTTCGCACCGCCATGCAAGGCTGTGATCCAGCCGCGATAGCGCCGGGCGATCTGGCCCCGCATGTTCGCGAACTGAAACCGCCACCGCCATGCACCGAAGGGAGAGCCGACGGTCTGCGTGAAATTGCCGATCGAGGTATTGGATCCCGAGCCGATCGATCGCGGCCCGCTCAAAGGCTCGCGAAAGTTCTCGGGCAGGCCCATAGGCCAGTGCAGCAATCTTGCCATGTCTGCTCGCCTACGGCCGGGTGTTGCGGGTGTTTCGGGTGTCGGTGCGCTTGTCGACCATCTTCGGCACGTTGCGCGCCAATTCCTTCACGCTCTGCTCGACACGGGCAAGCTGCGCTGCGTCGGCACCAGGCGCGTTGATTGGCGCGTTGATGGTGACGGATGTCCCGCCCATAGGCATTCGATGGTTCGGAACGACCTGCGAGCCGCGCGGAAGGTTGACGAGCTCCGGGCCGCGCTCGCCGACTATTGCAAGGCCGCCGGGCGCCGAGCTCGTGCCGTTGGCAAAGCCAGGGACAATCGCACCGAGGATCTGCCCGAGAAGACCACCGCCACCACCGCTCAGGCTCTTCAACTGGAGCAACTGCTGCGCGACACGAATGAGGATGCCGATCAGTTCCTCGGCCTCAAGCTTGCCGTCCTCAAACGCGCTCACGATGCTTTCTAGGGCATCAACGCCGATCTGCTGAAGCTGCTCATAAGCCTCCTCCTGAGCCTGTATGGCGGCGTTCTCATTATGAATGGCTTCTGTGAGCGCTGCGATCTTTTCTCGCTGCTCATCGGTCGCTGCCGCGCCGGCTCTGCGGAGATTGTTCGCCTTTTCGCGTTCAACATCGGTAAGTCCGATCAGTGAACGTTCAAATTCCAGATCGGCAATAAGATCTCTAACAGCCTCCGCCTCACGGATCGCCGCGGCCGCCGCTCGATTTCGCGATCCAGCCCGTTTCTCGTCATCTTTGATCGGAACGACGGTTGTCTGCTGATCGACACCGTATCTTTCCCGAAGCTGCCGCTCCAGTCGTGCATCTCGTTGCGGATCTCCCCCTCCATGCGCCTGACGAATACGTGCATCGGCGTCCATTCCCAGGGCGAAGTTCGTTGCACCTTCACCGAAGAGTGCCCGTGATGCGTTCCGCAATGACGGATTGCTGATCAGGTCATTGAGGGCATCCGTGATAGCTCCGATTTCACTACCCATGTCTCTCAGGTAAGCGGAGGCGGCGAGGATCGCTGATTTGGCATTGATCTCGAAGGTGCGCCACAGGGCCGCGAATTCGTCGTCCAATTCCTCGGCCCGGCGCAAAAGTTCTTCATCGATCACGCCGCCCGCGTTGGCTGCGGCATCTGCCATATCATCAAGACCGGCCGCGCCGTTTCGCAACGCGAGAACCATCTTGCCACCGCTTCTCCCGAATGCTTCTGTCGCGAGTGTCATGGCCTCCTGTTCTGTCGCAGCATTCTTGATCAGCTCGGCATATTCACGAAGGAGGGCTTCCGAAGAACGTATGCGGCCGTCCGCACTGCGGATGGCTATACCGTTCGCCTCCATGATGTCGGCCAGCCGACCACCCTTTGTCGCGGCATCGCCCATGCGCCGGGTGAAGCGCTCCATGTTGCTTTCAAACTCTGTGGCGCTGACCCCGGCAAGCTCCATCCCGAATTGCAATTCCTGAAATGCCGTTGTCGTCAGGCCGACACGGTCCGCAGCCTTCGCCAATTCCGAGGCCTTGCTGATTTCCGTCATCGCCTTGCGCGCAGCCAACGCAACGCCGCCCAGGCCGACGGCAAGCGCACCGGCCGCCACGCCGCCACGGTCCATCAGTGTGGCGGCGGCCGAGAACCTTGAGGCCACACCGCCCAGAGGGCCATGGACAAGCGCGATCGATGCCGCACTGTTACGGAAGCTGTTGACGACGGAAGTCTGCATTCGCTGGGCGTTTTGCCTTATGCGACCGAATCCCCGCTCCGTTATCTGGGCCGAGCGCTGCATACGCCGATCATACTCGGCATTCTTCGCCTCGAGCTCGACGACAACCTTGTCCGCTGTGGTGACGACCATGCATTGATCCTCTAGGACGCATGCGCTAGCGTCCGCGCCCTACGGGAAAGGGAGGCGGCGTTGCGACTATGGATTGCGGTGGTTCTGACGATCAGTTTCACGATGAGCGCTGGTGCCCAAGAATCAGGGCGCGTCGACGACAAGAGTTCACGCATCAATCAAGAGATCAGGGCCATTGATCGCGAAATAGAAGAGATCCGCGCACGACGTATTGCGCGCGAGTGGATATCGCGTTTCGGGATCGATCCTGAAGCCGATGATATTCTGATTGAACTCGAAGTAGCTATTCGGCAGAGAAAGCCCTTTGCCCTCGTTTTCAATCGCTGCGTGAACAGGCATTTTTCCTTCGAGGTCGATGCGAAAGCATTCAAGGAATGTCTCGAAATGCAAGCCGAAGTCGAACGGCGCCTCGGCAATCCTCTCGATTAAATCTTCACGTTCGGATCATTCGCCGTCACCGACTGGAGCATTTCCGCAGCCTGCTCCCATTCCTCGTCGGAAACTTCCTTGGGCTTGTGCTTTTCGTTCCGCTTTTCCAGAGCCTCGAGCATGGTGGTAATCTCATAAAGGCTCATGGTATCGATCGCGCGGGGATCTACTCCGTACTGGAGTAACCCGGCCCGGAAGTCTCCGAACTCTCTTCTTTCGCCGGGTTCTCCCCGGCCTTCGGCTTTTTTGGCGGGATATCCTCAAAGCCGAACATGACGGCGCCCAGAACCGAACTCGCGACACTGAAGGGGCAATTCGGCCCGGAGCCCAATGGCTGCTGGATATAGGTTTCGGTCAAGCGTTTGGCCTCGACGGCGCCCAGGCCACCACCAATGAGCCCTAGCCTGATCACGTGATAGAGATCGGACCAAAACCAGGAGCCGTTCATCACGCGCTGGTAGATGGCGCCGAACCCGACCTTGCCGCAGACCGCTTCCAATTCCTCGATCTGCGCACCTTTGAGGGCGAACAGGTATTCCCCGTCCGCCCACTCAAGGGTAATTTCCGCTTTCGGATTGCCCACGGATCACCTCACGGCGTCACGACGGGAAGGGAATCGGCCGACTTGGTGTTGATGCTGCCGGAGACGTTCGTCGCCGTCTCGACCACATGCAATACCTTGCCCATATCACCTGCGATGGGCGAATAGCTGACCGTCGTCGCGCCGTCGATCGCGATATCATCCGCGAACCACTGATAGGTGAGATCGGGCGTGCCGGTATAGGTGCCGGGCGTTGCAGCGAAGGCCGATCCGACTTCCGGCGCCGTGGTCGGGATGGAGACCGGCGTGGTGACGCCCGGTGCCGGCGGAATGGAATGCCATTCGGGGCGCCCGTCGAAGACGATCGTGCCGGAGACGGTCCAGCGGCCGCGGTTCTCCGAGTTCTCGGCATATTCGGTCAGGAGGGCCTTGCCTTCCCAATAGCCTTGGTTCGGAGCGCCGATATTGCGATACCAGCGGACGAGGCGGAAGGCGTCGTCGATCCCCTCGGACATCGACCAGGCGTCCCAGATCGGCAAGGTCTCCTGGGCCAGCGTGCCGCTGAAAGTCAGGGTGAGGCGCTTGGAAACCGGATCGATGCCCAGCCAGGTCACCGCGTCGGGATCGTCACAGGGCGGCAGATCGACGTCCGACGTGTTGGCCGTCATCGATTTGCCAAGCGTGGTGATGCCGCACGGCGCGCCGAATATGCCACTGTCCGGCGGGTTCTCGATAAGAAGCTGCTGGCTTCCAAATCGGATGGAATAGTCTTCGTTCGCCATGGGGATGGCTCCTTCTCAGGGCTTTGATGCAGGGATAGGGATCAGGCCGGGACGGCCGTGATCGTGAACTGCGAGAATGCGTGCCAGCGGTCGGCCTCGTCGCCATCGCGCACGATGTCGGTGGACAGCCACTCGTTTTCGATGAGGCGCAGGTCAGCCGGCGCGAAGATCTTCATGCGATCGACGATCAGCGCGCAGATGTCGAGCGCGATGTCCTCCCCTGCCCCCGCATTGGACGTTTCCGCGAAGGCATGGAGCGTGACACGGTTGCTTGCCCCACTCCAGCACGTCGCCTCAAAGCCGGTCGTGATCGGGCTGCCGTAGCGAATGAACGGCCAGCGTATCTGTGACGGCACCTGGAGTGCGCGGATGCGCTCAGCGGGCACGACAGCCGTCAGAGCGCCATCAGCGGCAAGGTGCAAGATGACGCTGTATTTCAGCGCCCGCGTGATGTCAGTTGCCATCCCACTCGATCTTTCCGTCCTTGCCGATCTTGGCGTTCTTCGGCTTGGCGATGGTCTCGATCGCGCCGATGGACAGGCCATAGGTGACGCAGCCCATGGGTTCGTAACCGACCTGGCCGCGCTTGAAGGACTTCATCAGCCCTTTGCGCGGGATCCAGTCGAAGCGCTCGGCCGTGACGCGAAACCAGCGGCTTTTAGGAGTTGGCATCTCGGATACCTCGCATTTCCCAATAGGCGCGCGCCGGATCTTGCGTCAGGCCGTACAGCTTCCACCGCTGCCAATCGCCGGTGCGGAAGTCCTTCGCAACGATAATGTCATCCGAGGTCAGATCGGCACCGGCGACCGTGGATTGCAGCACAAGCAGGCGTACATCGGTGTCGGAATAGCCTTCCTGCTGGCGCATCGCCTCGGTGCAGACGTCCACCTGGACCTTACAGGCCACCGGCGGCTGCTCGACGGGAATTTCCGTGCCGCCCGGCTGCCATTGCATGACGACGCGGATCAGTTGCCCATCCTCATAGATCGAGGACAGGACCGAGCCGAAGATGCCCTGAAGGGCGTCAGTTCCGAGGAGACCGGACACGTCGAATATCCATGTTGCGGATTATGTCTTCTACCGCCTTGACGCTGGCGGGGTCGGCGGCGCCAACATTGACCGTGACCGTGACGGGCGCTTCTTCCGTATCGGTGTTGAGCTTCACCGAAGGGCCGAGGAATGAAAGGGAAACGGTCGCCCTCTCGCCGCGCGGGTTGCTCATCTGAATGTCAGTGGTGGGTAGACGCTCGCCTTTCCAATAGGCGCCCAGCCTGCCCTTGGCATCCATGCGGATTTCGAGGTTCGCATTTTCCGGCGTCGGAATGGTCATGAGTAGAATACTCCCGGCCAGCCATAGACCGGCCCAGGCCAGTCCTTTGCATACGGTGAAGGGCATATGCCCGTTGAGACGACAGCAACGCGCGGGCCGCGCTTGTTCATCTGGAAAAGTATCCAGAAATACTCGCCGCAGGCTGTGCTCGTGATCCAGCGCTGATAATCCGATTGGTTGCTGTCCTTGGCGAACTTGGTCAGCGTGAGCGTGCCGGATTTGATGGTCTGGAAACCTGCTGTGCCGTCCTTGTGCGCGCTGCTGTCGGCATCGTTCCCGAGGCCCGCGAGCGTCATCAGGTGGCAGGTGAGCGCGATGATTGCCGGGCGATAGCTCGATGCCACCCAGGACTTGTCGACCCAGAGCGCGGCCATGTCGAGATACTGCTGCACGGTCGCATTATCGACGGCATCGAACTGAGGCTTGGCCGCCTTGAACTCGGCAGGCGTGACCGGATCGTAAGCGGCCACGGTTATTCCTCCAGCTTCGCGTCGATGCGCTTCTGGATCTCGGCGGCCTTCCAGCCCATGTAAGGCTTGGTGCCGAAAAGGTCGGCGTATTCCTCGCGCAGCTTGACGAGCGCGGGATCTGGGGGGGCCTTGGGCTTGCGCTGGCGCTTCGCCTTGGGCTTGCCTTCCGTGATCTGGAAATAGCCCAGCGTCCGGTAGAGCGGCAGATGCATCGGATCGATGTCGACCGTGATCTCGCCGCGCGCCGGCAAGCGGGCGACCTTCCCGCCTTTGACGCGAATGTCATAGGGCGAGTTGGTCAGGTTCTTGATGTGGTGCATCGCCGTCTCTCCGGTGAAGTTGAAACGGCCCCGGCCGGAGCCGAGGCCACGATTTCGTCAGATGATCAGGGTGCCGGCGGCACAGGCGTCACGCCATCGCCGTAGCGCATGGCAAGCGGACGTTTCACGTCCACGGGACCGACACGGGAAATGCCGGGCACCACGTAGTTGAGCGGGCCGTCCTGATAAACGCTCAGGAAGCGGAACGGCATCGGCATGGGCAGCTCGAGGACCTGCTCTCTGTTCTGATAGCCGATGGCGCGACCGCCGCCCGCAACACCTTCCGTCGCCGCAGTGGCAAGCTCATTGACCTCGCGGATCATAAGCGGATTGCCGGTGCGGGCAGTATACTCGTTGTTTTCACGGATATACCGAAGGATGGTCATATTCGGGCTGGTGACGCCATAGGGCGTGCTCGCGATGTAGCGATACGCCAGAGGCGGCAGAAGCACCGTGTCGGCCAGTGTGGACGCCAGCGGCGTGTTCGGCGCAGAAAGCGGGCCCATGATGAGATAGTTGACATCACGAACGATCTGCTCCGGCGTCTTGTTGCCGGTGCCGTCGTTGAGTACCCATGCCGTGTTCGGCGCGGCCGTGCCGTCGGCTTGCACCGCGACCGGCGTGACATACTGACTGTTGAGCAGTCCGGTCCATCTCTTGACGGTCGAGCCGGTCAGTACGTTGTTCCAGATGAACTCCTCCGATGCCCGGCGCGCGGCCTCGGCCCGGCGGCCGGTCAGCGGGAAGTTGACGAACGCGGCCTTGCCGAGCTCTTCGACGTTCCACTGATAGCCGACCGCATACATGTCGAAGTTGACGGACTGGATGCCGAGCTTGGTGTCGGCCAACGGGATGTCCTTGGCATAGCCGGACTGCCACTCGGCCTTGCCAACGATGTCGCCGACCAGCGTGTCGGCGCCGGACGCCCATTCGGGATAGTTGGTGTTGACGGGCACGAGAGCGGCGTAATCCATCTCGGGATACTCGATCTCGTAGATCTGAGCATTGAGCACATGGCTCTGCTTGCGCGCGAAGCTGAACACCGCAGCCGGGTCAGCATCGAGGATGTTGAAAGGTTCCATTGCGAAAAATCCTTCTCGGGGACTGAGACTGCCTGGCGGCGTTCAATCGGGTTGGATTACGGGGCGGCCGGGATGCGGCGAAGGCGGATCTTCACCAGATCGCCATCGGCAGCAGCGGCGCTGTCGAACTCGGCGTTCGGGATGAGGGTGTCCGTGTTGGTATCGGAATACCTGCCCGTCGACGCGGCCCAATAAACGGGACCGCCCGCAGTGCAGGCACCGCCCGCAAGCGCCCAGATGACGCCGGACTCCATCACCGGAGTGTTGTAGCCCTCGGGATAGGTATCGGCACCGAGCGTCACGTCGGCCTCGGTGATGCCGCGGAAGACGCCGGCCCCGTCGTACTTCTTCACCTGCTCGCCGGCGGTGCCGCGCATGACAGGCTGGGCGAAGCCGATCGGGTTCGCGGTGACGTCCTCGGCCAAGCCGGTGAGGCCGTTCCACTCTTCCATGTTCTGACGGCGGCCGACCATGCCGGCGGCCATCTCGTTCGGGATAGTCGTCTGAAGCGGAGGCATGTGCTTCTCTCCAATGAAAAAGGCGGCTCAGCGGCCGCCCGTCGGTTGCGTGTGAGTGGTTGAGGGAGCCGGCGCTTACGCCGACTTCTTGCGGCTCAGCCGATCGAGCATGGCTTGGTGAGCGGCCTTCTCGGCCTTGGCCTCGTCGTTCATGGCGTTGGGGCGCAGATGCGTGATGGTGTCGCGCAACTGGTCGTCGCCCTTCACGTCCTCTGCCAGGATGTCGAAACGGGCGTCGATGTAGGCGTCGGACTTGTCCTTGATCGCCTCATCTCCCAGCTTCGCCTTGACGACGGCCTTGCGGATATCGGCGTCCTTGACGCCATCGGTCTTGACGTCGGGCGCAATGACCTTGGCCTTGGAAACCAGGTCGGCGCGATCCGCTACCTTGGCGTCAAGGGCGTCCTCATCGAGAACCTTCTTCTTCAGGTCGTCGATCTCGGCGTCCTTCTTCGCCATCTCGGCGTCCTTGTCCGCCATAGCCTTTTCGTGCTTGGCCTCGGCATCGGCGAGCTTCTGCTCGACGGCCGCCTTGTCCTTGGTCAGCTTGTCGATGGCCTGGGCGCCGGCGTCGGTCGTCTCGACCTGGAGCCCATCGACCATCACCTTACGCAGAGTGTCAGTCATTTTGACTTTCCTTCCATGATCTGCAGGGGTGTTGACGGGGCTCGCGCCCCATTTGCTCGCATCGTCTCCGATGCGCACGTCCGAGCCGGCGCGCCCTCGGCGCACGATGGCAACGTGATTGGCTCGAATGTTCCTCTGGACGGCATCGAAAGCATCGCCGTCGGCTGTATTTCCCGCCGTCCAATCAAGCATGGCGTTATAACCGGAGCTCAGCTCGCGCTTGCCGTCCTCGATGTCCCTGATGGCGGATGCATCGGCCACCATGAGCGGCACGCGCAGCAACGCACCGTCTCGGGCAACCTCCTCGGCCGTCTGGCCCACCGCATGCTCTTTCCAGTTGTCCGCGGTCACGGCCTCGTCGGGATGGTCGTTCGTCACCGGGCGATGGGCGAAGCTCGCCATGGCATCGGAGGAAAACACCTCTTCCTCGGGCCGATAGACGCGCACCACGTCCATCTCGGGCTTGCCAACTTCCCATCCGGCATAGAGCTGAATGCCGGTGCGGGCGACGCTGGCATCAGCGACCAGATAGCCGTCATCGCGCCGCCGCGTGCCCGCGATGGCGACCGTATCGGTGAATTTCATTGGCTGGTTCCTCAGCTCAGAGTGACGCTGATGTCGCCACCGGCGGAAACATGGATGGTCGCGGTCGACCCAGACCCGGTCGCCGGACAAGTGAAGCCGTCTGACACGACTGCATCCGTATCGTTCGCCAGGTTGACGCCGCTGAACAGTCCGCCTCCGACCTGCGCGAGCGCGGGCTTTGGATTGGAGGCATCCGAATTCGCGACCGTGACATTCAATCCCTGGTTCACGAGCGTCGTGGTGCCCTGGAAGCTCGCGAAATTCAAATTGCCTTCCGTGACGGTCGCGTCCGCATCCGCCTGGATGCTGCCATCCATGTTCTGGACCGTGACAGAGCCGCCGTTCTCAATGATTGTAGCAGTTCCAACCATCTCCACATTGTCAGCAACACCATTGGCGTTGAGATTGAGCGTTCCCGCAACGGTCGTGCCATGGCCGTCCTTGGCGTTGACGGCATCGCCTGCGCTGGCGACCGTATCCGATGCTCCCAAGGCGGCATTATCGAGGCGCCCGTCAGCAGTGAGCGAAACAAGCCCCTGCGCGCTCTTGGACCCGTCGGAGGTAGTGACGGTGACCCATCCCAGCGCCTTCACGATGGTGAATGCCTGGTCGATCTGGACGGCCTCCAGCGCCGCGCCGGGAACCTTAACCGCAAGTGTCTCGCCAGTGTCGTCGCCGTTGGAGTAGTTCAGCCTTACATGATCGCCGTCATTCACACGGTCCGATTGAGCCGGGAAGCTGAGAATACCGTTGTTGCCGCTCACACTGACATTAAGCGTGCCACGAGCCGTCCCAGCGTTATTCTGTAGCGAGACAAGCCCAGAGTCGTTCAGCGTGGCGACCGTTCCCGGCGCAAGGATCTTCAGCGGCCCGGTGTCATAGTTCGCCGTGCCGATAAACATCCGGTCGTTGTTGGCTGCGTTCCAGACCCCGACATCGGCGCCTGGAGCAGGGCCACCACCGCCCCCTGTAATGCTGTCCGGCACTGTGACGGTAAGCGCATTCGTTGCGACCGCCGCTGTCCCGCTATCCAGCGCGTTGCCGCCCGTGTCCTGGAGCGAGACGGTAGCCGCGTCAGCAGTAACCGCATCCGTGGCAGCCAGTTTGAGGCCGTCGAAAACCGAAATGGGAACCTTTGCTGAGGCGGTCGCGAGCGTCGTATCGCCCGCAGCGTTCAAGACCGGAGCGCTCGCCCCGTCGGTGACGACATCGGCCTGTGTCGGCAGGGCCAGCGTGAGCACATTCGCGGCGACACTGGCATTCACATTCCCGCGCGCCGAGCCCGTGTCGTTCGTCAGAGGAACCGTGCCTGCGTCGTTCACCACCGCAACCGTGGCAGGAGCAAGGACGCCGACGAGATTGCCTCCCGTTACGCTGGCTGTGCCTGTCGCGAGGATGGTCGTGCCGTCAGCGGAATCGAAGTTGACCGGATCGCCATCGGCAAGCGCCGTTCCAGAGCCACCACCGTCATAGGTGAAATGCGTCTCCTGGTTGGCCGCGACATGCAGCGTGCCGTTACCGATCGCTGTTCCATCCGTCTCCTGCACCGGGATCGAGGCGCCATCCGCAAGAACTGCCAGGTTGGCCGCCAAATCGATCCCGTTGAGCGTGTTCGGATCCGTCGAGGTGTCGATATCCGCGGTGCCCTGGGCAAGCTGCGTGCTGCCATCGGAGCTCAGGACGTCAACGGTCTCCCCCTCAACCAACGGCACGCCATTGGCCGGAATACCACCGGAGAGCACGTTGACCGCCAGAGCGCTCTGCATGGAGCCATCCGTGGCCGTGTATGGCTGTTCCGGCTTCTCCACGACATTGACGTCGGGAACCTGCTGCATGCCGCCGGCGGTATCAAGGTAGCTGTCTGCCATCTAGCCTCTCCTGATCTTCACGCGGACGGCCTGGGCGACCATGCGCCCGACCTCTCTGCGGTTCTTCTCGGTGGCGGGACGCATGAACGGGCGCTCGGCCATCTTCGATGTTCCATATTCCAGCGCAGCCGAGTAAGGCGCGTTGCTGGTGACATGCACTTTCGGCGGGTTATGCGTCTCGATCGTGGTCTCGATGTTGGTATCCAGAAAACCGGTATCCCGGTTCGGCGGCTCGCCGGGCAGCGAAGGGACGTGCCCCGCGCCCGACACGCTGCCCTGTGTGATGCTGTTTTCGGCGTCCAATTCGATCTCTTGCCCGGCGCTATAGAGCGCGCTCGTCACTTCGCGGGCCACGTCAGCCGCGCTCTTGAGTCGCTGCGTGTGCTTCTTCAGTCCGGTGACCTTGACCATCAGTCGACCTCCAGCACGCCCTTGGCCTTGCATCCGCAGAACGGAGCCTGACCGGGCGGATCGTCGCGGCCCACGCCGCTATTCCATTTGAACACCTCACCATTGCGGGCCAGGTGCTCGGGACGGAAATGCTTCTTGCCCGAGTGAATCCATTCAAAGCGGGTCATGCCAACCTGCAACTGCCGTTGCTGATCAAGCGAGGCCGATAGCTTCTGTGTCTGATCCATCGCTATGTTGAGCGCCCGGCGCCGCGCCATGCCGGTGGCCTTGGCGATCTCTCGCGCCACCTCTCGCGTCGGCGTCCGGTTCTGAAGGCCGCGAAACACGATGTCGGATATCCTGCCCCGTGTCTGGTCGCTCACATTCCGGATCAACGCCATGTTGCGGGCGATCACGTCCTCAACGGTGTCCTCCACGTCTGCCGGGTGCAATTGCGTGGTCAAGTCCACATTGGTCGAATAGGTCAGCGCGGACACGAACCGGCGCATGTGCCAGAGCTGAAGTTGCTCAGCCCATTGCTGGAACAAGCCCCGGAAGGTGAAGACCGAGCGCACCGCCTCATTGTTCACGGCCTCGATCTCGACCTCCACATCACCGGCCCTGTCCCGCACCAGCGCATCAGATGCCCGCTGCTCGGCCAATGCGCGGCCATAGGCGGGCTTTATGCGCTCGGCGGTGCCTGACACCCAAATCCGCACCGTGCGCATGTACAGCCGCGCCAGGTCGTCTTGCTGGGCCTTTGTCGGCTCGATCTTGGGCGCTTCGATGCGCTTGCGGCGGACGCCGGCGGCCTTGGCTTGGCGTGCAAGCTCGATCTGCGACATCACCACTCGCCGGTGAACGTCTGATCCGGCCTGATCTTCTCCGCAGTGCAGCCGGCAAGCCTTCCGCCGATCTCGGCAAGGAACTCGACCTGTCGGCCATTGTCGACGGTGCGCTTCGCCTCTATGGGGCCGTGTTCGTCGGCAAACGCCTTCACCGCCTTGATCGCGGCCTGGCAGCGGAGATTAAAGCGTGAGTCCTGCGCTTGTATATCGGTCATGTCTCGCTCCTCAAGCCGTGATGTGCTTCACCGCCCACATGACGGCTTCCTCGACGCGCTCGGCGGCAATGTCGAGTTCCCGGTCAACCTGACCGATATACAGCGGCGGGTCATTCGGACGATTGCAGTCTGGGATCAGGGTTCCTTCCGTCCGCATGCTGTCGATCAGCGCAAGGAACTCCGCGCCCTTGTCCTTGATCGCGACCATCTGCGCCTTTTCGACTTCGGAAAGCGTGCGGTACTTGTGGCGAACCGCATTGTTCGCCGTACGGTCGTCGGATGCGCTATCTACAGTGTTCATTCTTCGATCACTCCTGCCTGCCAATCCTCGTTGACTTCCTCGAAGATCTCCGGCCCCAGCACGATCTCGCCCTGATACGGCTCGACATCGGCCAAGTCGGGCGCATCCTCGGCGTAGCTGATGGTGATGTGCGGCTGATACTCGGGATGATCCCACGAGGCTCCCGCCCGCTTCATCTCCTCATGGCGCCAGGACAGTTCGGAGGAGGCGAACAGGAGCACATTGGCCTCGCCAAACTTCTCCATCATGCGTGGGCCACCGGTGGCGATTCTCACCTCATCCGACCATGACTGGCCGACCTCCATCCAGTCGACCGGCTGCCGTGAGAACGCGATGGTCACGTGCAGGTCGTCGGCCGGCAGCGTCGTGTTGAAGCCCTGCGACTTCGCCCAGCGGATGATCTCGGCTGCGTTCCTGACGTTGCGGCGCACATAGAGCGTGCGAGGCGCCGCGTCGGCTGCTTGCTGCTGGCCCGGTTGTCCTGTCTCAAGGTCGCCTTCGTCAGGATCGAGCGTCGGCTCCTCAAGCTCTTCCTCGGCCTCCTGGAGCGCCTGCTCGATCCCCGGCCACCGCCCGCTTTCAATCATGCGGTTCTGCGTGGCTGTGGAAAGCGCATCGGAGGGAATCAGGCCGGAGATGGCATAGATATTCGTCGTCTCGGCCTCCAACTTGTCGATCTCGGCCTGCTCTTTCTCTGTAGGCTGCCAAAGCGGATTCCAGTCGTACCAGACCTCATCGGGCCGATCGCCAAGGCCAGAGCGGATCAGCATCTCGTCAAGCGGCTCGATGACCGGGGATAGCGTAAGCTCCTGCTTGGCCTTCACGTTGTCGTAGTAGTTGCGCAGGTCGCCCTCGCCGGTGGCGTTAAGCCCCTTGGCGCTGGTGCCGATCAGGCGCGTGACCGGGATATCCGAGGCGCCCGAGAGGATGGTCAGCAATGTCGACATGACGTCTGGCAGCCCGGACCATGTGACCGACTTCTGATCCCACTCGTCGTCCTTGTCGAGCAGGAGCACATTCGACACACTCTTGAGCATGGCGGCCATGTGGAACCGCTTGAGCAGGATGGCCTCGTATTCGGCGGTCGCCATGTTCGCCATCATCTGCGGCATGCGGATGACATCGATTTTGGCTTCCTGCATGAGCGCGCCGATCACCGCGGCGCCGGCGTCAGCATTGGTCACCGCGTCCCGCAGGTGCGTCCAGACGCTGTTGCCCCAGATCTGCTGTCCACCCTGCCAGGTCGAGGCCTTGCGGCCATTGATGAGGATCACACGGGATGGATGCAGCCTTACGTCGCGCCCATAAGTGTCATTGATGGTCCAATGCTCGGGCTGCCCATAGAACGGGCTCAGCGGGTCGCGGATGATCCCGTGCGGGTTGATCTCGTGCCGGTGAAGCACCGTCAGGAACTTGATCGAGCCCTTGCGGATATCCTGCGACCTCAGCGGCAGATCGATCTTGCCCGGAAGGCCGCCGGGGATGATGACCGCCCCGCCATAAAGCCGCGACCAGATCAGCGCCTGGTGAAGCTTCTGCTTGACGTTGAGCCGCTTCTCCTCGCGCTCGATCGCCTCAATCTGGTCATCCTCGGCCTGCCATCCGCGCCAGCCGCGCGTTGCATCATCGGCCGGGATGTCGACGATCTTGCCGAACCACGTGCTCGCCTCGTAAGCCGCCTCGAGCTCGAACTGCGAGCACTCGCGCAGGAGAGCATACCCATTGGCAGCCTGCTTCGGATTGCCCGCGCCCAGCCCCGACAGGAAGTTGGCGAAGCCATCCGCGAATGTGACCACGCCGTCGGTCGTCACCCGAACACGCGGCTTTGCAACTTCATTCATGCGAGAGCCTTCTTCAGGTCGGAGACGGTGTAGCTGGAGGAACCCAGCATCAATTCTGTGAGCGCCCAGACGAGAGCATCGGCCCGGTCGGGCGATCCCTCGCCGGCATAGCCCTCGGGCGCCATGAGGCACATCTGGTCTTCGAGATCGGCAAAGCCGCCCACATGGCTCACTCTGCCCTGCTCGTAGAGCGCGGCCACTGGCTCAGCGCGGGCAACCTTACCGCGGCTGGCGGTGACTTCCTTGTACGGCACCTTCTTGTCGATCGTCATGATGACGTGTTCGACCATGGCGCCCCCGAAGTTGCGCTCGGCCACGATCCGGTCGGCCTTGAACTCGTGAAAGGCGTTGACGCCCCGCCTGCCCCAGCCATCAGGCGAGAGCTTGCATGTCCGGTCGGCCAGAATATAGCCGCGGCCGTCGATACCGAGGCCGGCCACCACAATGCCGATATCGTCGCCCTCGTCCGATTGGCCGCGTGTGCCGCTGGGATCGATCGAGACCACGATGCGGCTCATCTCGGGCGCCGTGCGCACCCTCGTCTTGTCGATCTGATCGCGGGTCCAGAGCGCCCCGGGCAGATCGTCTAGGATCTCGGCGCTCAACTCCTGTCGGCCGAGCCGCGTGCCCTCGTATTTCTCCTTGATCGCCTTCAGGAACGTTGGCGCCAGGTTCGACGCATTGTCGAATGTCGATCCCCGCGTAATCGCCGTCCTCGCGTCTGCGACGATCTCCTTCAGCAACGGCGACGGCTTCGGCGTCGTGGTGATGCAGGTCCGCGGCTGATCCCCGAGGCGCAGGCCGAACATGGCCATGTCCCAGGTTTCACGCAGATACTTCCACGCCGCCAACTCATCGGCCCACAGTCGATCATGCTGCGGGCCGCGAAGGCGTTCCGGCTCTTCGGCCGAGAACAGGGTCGCGATGGCCCCGTTCGCCCATGTCAGGCGGCGCTTGGAAGGCTCATAGGATGGCCTGCCGAGCGGTTCGCCCTCGAATGTCTTGTCACCGGCCCAGCAGACCGACAGGAGCCCGCTTTCGCCCTCCACCATCACGTCCCGGGCATCCGAGGCGGTCGGCGCGATCAGACCAACGCGCGCTGCCCCGGCCTTGATCTGCTCCCGCGTCCATTCCGCCCCGGTCCTCGTCTTGCCGAAGCCGCGGCCGGCGAGGATGAGCCATGTCTGCCAATCGCCCTCAGGCGCGATCTGCTGCGGCCTGGCGAAGAACCTCCAGTCGTGGAGAAGTTGCTCGCACTCCTCGTCAGTGAGGCTTGCCAGTGCCCGCTTGATCTGCCCGGGCGGCAAGCTGGCGATCGATGAGAGATTCAAGCTTCGACCTCGCGTCGTGGTGCGTCACATCGGCCTTCACCGACGCATTCACCTCCTGCTTGTCGGTCTGGTCGAGATATTGCTTGCCGAGCCAGACGAGCATCGTGGGATGGCCGCCCTCAGCCGCCTTGAACTGCTGCCGGCGAAGCGAACGCTTGCCCAACTCCTTCCCCTGCTCAAGGATGTCGGCTGCCTCTGGATGGCGCTGGATGAAGGCGAGGAAGGTCGGATGAGAAACCCCGAGGACCGCTGCGCACTCGCGCGTCGTGGCCTGGATGCGACCGAGACCTCGGATCGTCGCCAATGTGCGCTTGTCGGGCTGGAGCGCCGGAGGTCGACCGCCCTTTTTATTCTTGGTCAAGAAACCCACCTTTCCGTGTACAGAAACTCTGTTTCGGTGTACGGAAACTCGCATGAGCATCATGCACCGCATCAAGACAACAGCGCCGAATGATCAGCGCTCGAAACCGATCGCGAAAAAACCCTCAGAGCCTTCCGCGAAGGCATCCCGCAAGGGCGCCGGCGGGCGGCCGAAGTCAGATAATCCGAAAGTCGCCTTCACCCTCCGCATGGAGCGCAGCGAGCTTGAGCGGTGGCAGGCTGATCCTGACTGGCGCGCCCGGATGGTTGAGGCGCTGAGGGCCGCGAAGGTCGAGTGATCACCCGCCGAGCTGATCCATCAGCTTCTCGTGATAGGCGGTCAAGGCCAGCTCCATATACTCCCGAAGCTCGTCCCTTGTGATGTAATCGTCGTGCGGCGCGCCGGTGAAGGCGGCGTCCAGATCTTCCATCACCTCTGTGACGATCGGGGGCCTGTCGGACATACGATTACGTCGCTCCGCCTTCGCTTTCGAGCATCGTCACCGCTCGGCCTGCGCACTGATCCGGCGTCGAGCAACCGTCGGGAAGATGTACCTCCCAAGCTGCATCATTGCCCATCCAAAGAGCGCCGAGCGGCTGACCGCATCCACGGCACCGCCAATCCCCATTCCTGATCGTGACAGTAACGTCCGGGATCTTGGCATCGGCGCTCATGCCGCCTCTTCCTGCTTCCGCTTCTTCGCCTCGCGCTGCCTGCGCCTCTCCCATCGCTTTCGCGCCCAGGAGAAGTCGGCCGGATCATTGCTCAGGAAGGATGTGAAGGCGTCATCTGCGGCCCATGATGTGATGCCGTTCTGCTCTTGCACACGGCCCGCGATGTTGGCGTCAATATCGCCGTTTTCGGGGTCTTCGGGCAACAGGGTGTTTTCATCGTCATCGCAATGCTGCACAACCCTGCGGGCAACCCGTGCAGAAATTCGAGCAATGGCGCGGTTTTTCCGCCTTCTGCCCGTCTCGGGGTGGATGCCCTCGATCTTGAAGCACCATCGCTTGAATTTCCTCCCACCGGCCTTTGCCATCGACCAGGCGAGGAGTGCCCGGCGCTCGCCCTCATCATCCACCATCATCAACCATGTGCGGAGCTCGTCAAGTTGGCTCAGCTCCTCGGCCGAGGCGCGAAGGCCGAAGCGCTCCCAGAACCGTCGGCGCTCCTCGGTGAGCGGATCCTCGCCGGGGGCGAGCTTGTCGCCCTTTTCCTTGCGCCAGCCGAGCTTGTCGACCCAATCATGGATGTAGGGGAGTTGGAGGGACCGCGCCGGGGCCGGCCCGACGCGCCCTGGCGTGGCCATCTCGATCTCGGCGGCTCGAATGAAGCGCTCTGCGATCTCGCCTTGGTTCATTCCGTCGCCCCTATACGCTCAATCGCCGCGCGACCTTCCTCAGAGATTTCCGCGACAACGGAATGGTCTCCGTCCTGAGGCGAGCGAGCGAAGTCGCTTAACGCCCAAGAATGGAACTCAGCGATGCTTTTGATCGCCCTTGCGAGATTGGGCTCAACGAACATATGCCGGCCACCGGGAGCGTCCGCCAGATACCGGAGAGCCATCACCTCGACTTCGCTCAACTTTTCCGCATTATCGTTCACGCGCGTCTCCTGTCATCCAGCAAATCAAGCTGATCCGCATTCTTATCGAATCTACGCCAAACCCGCTCGAACATCATCCCTCCAAGAGCATAGCGCTGGGGAACGATGCCGCTGAGCTCTTGGCAGATGAACTGCAACTGCCCGACCGGCGTGCGATCCCAGAGCTCGAGCCATTCGGAATCGATGTTCTCAAGCCCGCGAAAGCGCACCATGTCGCTCGTCATCCACAGCGCGACCTCATCCAGAAGGGCGCGATTGTTCGCCGTCTCCATGAGCGTGAGGAGAACCATGCGGAGGTGAGTTTCCCCGTGGCGCCGGTAGATGCGGGCCATGGTCTCGACGGCGCGGGTCTGGCCGGGGACGGGATAGCGATGGCGGTCGATGATTTCGATGCCGAATTCTCGGCACAGGGCCTCTATGTGTGCCGGGATGGTCCTCATGCGCGCCTCCTCACCGTCTCCACCTTCGTCAGCCGGCTCGAGCCCTTCTGCCTGACCAGCGTCGGGAATAGCGCATTCGCCGCAGATTGGACCGTGGAGAGCGTTTCGCCGTCTCGCCGCAGCTCACCGTTGAAATACGCGAGAAGGTGCTTGTTGACGGCGCGCAGGGCCTCAATCTCGCTCGGGAACACGATGGGGCGCCCACCTTCGCCCTGGAGCGGCTTCGGCCGGGCATCGCGGGCAAAGCGGAGCATGGCCCAATGGCCGCCGCAGGGCAGAGGTCGCGTATAGCCTGCGAACTCGTTCAAAGCATGGCTCCCTCGATAAGCTCGGGTTGGTCGTTCTGCTGCTCCGATTTGTAGCGGGTGAATCGGGCCTCGAAGATCAGGTTGCGCGTGATGGCGGCGTTGCCGAACCTCACCTTGATGGCACCGATCTGGGCAATGTCCTCGCCGTCTTCGCGCACGGCCGACGGAAACACCTTCGTGATCTTCTTCCAATCGCTCTCCGATGAGGCGATGGCCCTGCGCTCCTCAAGGAATTTCAGGTAGCGATAGACGTAGAAGATGGCATCGTATGCCTGCTTCGCCGGGTCGCCGCCGAAGAGGTCCGCCGAGATCGGGCGCGGATTGTCCCTGCGCATGCCGTAGCTATTGCGCTGGTTGAGGATCAGCCATGCGGCTTTCGTCTGGCCAGCCCCCGCCTTGAATATGCTGTTGATGCTCTTCGCCTTATTGCCTTCGTCGGTCCTCTTGTCCTCGGGGGTGACCGCGCCGATGTGATCCACCACCACCAGCGGGATATTCCCGTTGCCGTAGCGCTTCACGAAGCCTCGAGCGAAGGCGAGAAGCTGCGGCGCGCCCTGGTCGGTGCATTTGACGACCTCGAATGGCTGCCGATCGATCCAGCCGGAGAAGTCGACGACCGTCTCCCATTCCTTTTCGGACAAATCGCCCGCGCGCTGCCGGCGCGCCTCTATGCCGTGCTCTTGGGCGATCATCTGCCGGATGCACTGGTCTGGGGATTGGTCATAGCTGAGGAAAAGGACCGGATGCCCCTTTCTGAGCGCATGGGCGATGATCTGGAGCGTGAGGCTGGTTTTGCCCTCCCCGGAGCTCGAAAGCAGCCCGTATAGGTTCCCGGCCTCGAAACAGGGCTCGGAGATGACGGAGGCGATCTCTTGCAGGCAGATCGGCACGCCCCCCACCTTCCCTCGCTGGCGCGCCGCGGTCATGCTTTCGAGATACTGTCGGCCATGCGCCGCGGTGCCGCTGGAGCCGACGCGCTCGCCCCGGAGCTTGGCAAGCGTGTCCTCGATCACGCCGGCCTCAGCAAGCGGGTCCATGCCGGGCTTGCGCTCATAGAGGCGCCCTATCGCATCCTCGCATGTCGCAATGATCTTCCGGGCGATCCAGAGGTCATAGATCGTCAAGGCATAGTCGCGGGCCAGAAGGACGCTGGACGCTTCGGAGCACAGCAGGGCGAGATACTGCCCAAGCGTCATCTCCCCTATTTTCTCATTCTTGGGCAGGAAGTCCTTGAGCGTGACGGGCGTAGCCTGGCGCCCGACGGTGATCAGCTCGCCGGCCGCCTTGAATATCTCCCGGTGGATGGGCTCATAGAAGTGCTCCGGCTGGACGATGCGGCTCACCAGATCGAAGCATGTGTTGTTGATGAGCACCGCGCCAAGGAGGCATTGCTCGGCCTCAATGTTGTGCGGGACTTCGCGGATCGGATCGACGTTGGCGTTCATGCCACCTCCGCCGTGCGCTGCGAGATCATCTTGAAGGTCTGCGAAGAGGCCCCAGCAAAGGCGATCCAGCACGCCTCGGCCATGTCGTCATTGGTCACGGTGATGCGGACCTGCGAGCACTTCTGGCGGGCATGCTTCTTCCAGTCGGCGCGGCCCCATCCTGGCCGCGTTCCGAAGCCATAGGCAGCCTTGCGCCAGTTCGACGGGCTCATGATCTCGAATGGAAGGCCATAGGCTCCGACGATGCCGATGAGGGAGCCGACCATCTGGTTTGACGAGATGACGGCGTTGATGCCGGAGCCCTTGGGCTGCTCCTCTTCGACGTCCTCGCCCATGAACTTGGTCTTGCGGGCCTTCCCGCCCGGCTGCATGCGGAGTGGCATTTCCATGGCCACGAAACCGGGGCGCTCCGTCTTGATCAGTTTCACGAGCTGACGGGCGAGATCGGCCGCCTTTGCCTCGTAGAAATCGCCCTTGGCGCGGAGCACGCCGCAGCGGATGGCCGATATGTTGGCCGTGGTGTCGTAGAGGGCGTATCCACACTGCTGGCTCGGATCCAAACCTAAAATTAGCATGTGAGAGAGCCTCCTCCGCGCAGCGGCTGGGAAATCGCACGTTCAAAAGACCAGCCGCGACCAAGCCTGTGGTTGATCACTTCGAATCGGAGTCCTCTGCGCTCACAGAACTCCGAAAGCGGCACCATGGCACCGTCACACTCGACGAGCCGATTTGACCGCCTGTTACGCGCTTGCTGTTTCGGCGTGGCCCAGCGGCAATTCCCAGGCTCATAATTGCCGTCATTGTCTGGATAGCGGTCCAGGCTATGCCGCGACGACGGCCTCGGGCCCATGTCTTTGAGGAAGAGAGCGAAGCCGGTTTTGTCACCTTCGCCATTCAGCCACCGGTCGCAGACAGAGATGCCGCGGCCACCATACCCGTCGAAGGCAGCGTCATTCGGATTCGTGCATCGCGAGATCATATTCGAGTAGGTGTCGAACAGAGGATGCCGACCGCCAACGAACAGACCGTCCTTGCGGGACCTGATTGATGTCGCCTCGCGCTTATAGCAGCCGCATGAGGTTGTGTGGCCGCTCTTCAGTTTGGTCGACGTGGTGATAGTCGAGCGGCCGCACTCGCACGCGCATCTCCATAGAATCTGGCCCGTCTTATACTTTCCGGCTGCCGCCACGACGGTGAGCCTGCCAAACACTCTACCGACAAGATCAATCACGTTGTGAGGTGTGACGCCCCGACGGCCGCAGCCGCACGACGTCGTGAGACCCTTTCGTAGCGAATATTGGTGAACCGCCGTCTCACGACCGCAGTCACACCTACATAGCCATTTGGCGCGATCCTTTCTGGTTCCAGGCAAATGCTCCACGGTGACAAGCTTACCGAAGCGATGGCCGGCTATATTGAGCCTCACGCGCATGCAACCACCTCCCCGCCCGCGCATTCATGGGCATGGCCGAGATTTCGTGGAGCGAGCCCGTCGTCGTCTTCGCCGGTAAAGCCGGTAGCGTCCGCTGGACTGTGGGTGATGCCGCGAAGGCTGCGACCATCCTCATGAGCCATTGGCCGAAGCGAGCGCCGAAGGGACCGGCGTATGTGAAGGCGATGGAGATGATGCTCGCGTGCCTCAAGGGGAAGTGCGATCCCGAGGTAGCGCGAGGTGCGTTCATAGCCGCGGCGAAGGAGGCGGATATTTTGGCGGAGTGAGATCATTCGGCGGCCTCCGCGAAAAGGTCGGTCGTGCGTGCCGCGTAAAGCTCCGCGATGTTTTTCACCGCCTGCTGAAAGTATTTGTCCTTGATCTCGAAACCGATCCCGCGGCGCCCCATCTCGACCGCGGCGTAGACCTCGCTGCCGATGCCGAGGAACGGCGTCAGAACCACGTCGCCGGGGTTGCTCCACAGGTCGATGCAGCGCTCGATGACGTCGAGCTGCAGGGGCGAGATGTGAACCTCGTCCTTCTCATCGCGAGCATTGCGGTATTGGAGCGTCCGCGTCTGGTCGATATCGGTCCAGACTGGCGAGGCGTAACGCTGCCAAACCAGCACCGAAGCCCACTGCTCGAATGACCAGGGCTGGCGGCCTTCGGCGCGCATCCGGGCCGCATCACGCTCATAAGCGTTCCGGCTGATATCGATGCTTCCATCGCCCACCCAGGCATCGAACATGCCGCTTACAGGCTCGGGATTGTCGCCGGGCTTTCGGAAGGTGACGATATAATCGGCAAGCCCCTGCCCACTTATCGTGCTGTCCTTGATGATCTGCTTGTGCAGGAGCCGGATTGATTTGGTGCGCTGCTGGGCGACGACAGGATCTTTCCAGATGCAGACCTCACTCTGGAAGATCCAGCCGGCGCGCTCGTATGCCTTGATGACCTCGCCGCGGAAATCACGCATGCCGATGAAGCCGTTGCGCACTTTAGATGTCGGAAGCTGCATGCAGTGGACGGAATGGAGCCGGCCCGGCATCGTCACCCGCAGAAGCTCATCGATGATAAAACCGTAGTGCCGCCAGAAGTCCTCGCCCTCGCTGTTCGATAGGTCGCGATCGTGGGCGCTGAATTTGTACAGCCCCTCAAAAGGCGGAGAGTGGACGCCGAAATGAACCGATCCATCCGGCACGGCGCGGATAAGCTCGCACGCATCGCCATGGTAGATGGCGTAATCCTTCGTCACGACCTGATCGACGGCCTTGATGTCGTCGGCCTGCCTCATGCCGGCTCTCCTATCCAGTCGGGCAGCGCAAGCCGCTGCGTCGGGTTGTAGTCAGGGACGGTGCGCGCCGTGCCGCGGATTTCGGCGCTCGACAGATCGGCCATATGCCGGACCATCGCGGCGGCCATCCGCTCGGCATCGCGTTCCTTGCGGCGCAGATTGGTTACGACCGCGCCTTCCGTCTCGGCGGCGATGAAATGGACGTTGACGGGCTTGGTCTGCCCGAAACGCCAGAACCGGCGCTCGGCCTGGTAAATCTGCTCGAAACTGTCATTGAGGCCGACGAAGCCGGTATCGGCACAGTGCTGCCAGTTCATGCCGAACCCGGCGATCGATGGCTTGGTGATCAGGACGCGGATATCGCCGGCCGTGAAGGCGTTGAGCTTGCGCTCCTTGTCCTCGTCCTTGTCGGACCCGCGAACCTCGACGGCGCCAGGAATGGCCTTCGCCAGAGCCTCGCTCTCGGCATTCAGATTGCACCACCACACGAAAGGCCGATCAGCCGGCGTGATCGATGCGGCGAGCTTCACGCGCTCCGACACGCTGTCCCGGCGCGCTGCGATGCGCTCCTGCAGGGTCCGCGCCTCCATCGGGAACAGAAACCCGGTATCCATGCTCGGGGCGTAGTCGACCGTCACGGCGTGTTGGTGCCGTTTCAGGGGCGGAAGCTCATATCCGACATCGGGATATCCAAGGTCGGACGGCTTGCGGAGCATCACCGCCCACGAGGCCATCCACTTCCAGAACTCTTCCTCCGCGTGGCCTTTGAGGCGCCATTTCTGCGTGTCGCCACCGTCATGCGTGAAGAAGGTCGCGAGCATGTCGGTGTAGGACATGACGCCCAGGAATTCGGCGTGATTGCCAAGCTCCATGAAATCGTTCGGAGCCGGCGTCGCCGTCGCTGCAAGGCGGAATGGGATCTGCGCGCATTCCTCGATCAGCCGCGTCCGATATTTTCCGTCCGTGCTTTTCAGGATCGAGCTTTCGTCCAGCGCGATACCGCCGAAGGCAGAAAGGTCGAAATGGTCGAGCTTCTGGTAATTGGTGACGTCGATCGCGCCATCCGACCGGGCCGACACAACCTTGGCAGAGAGGCCGAAGGCGGTCGCCTCGCGCTCGTGCTGATAGGAAACGGCCAGCGGCGCGAGAAGAAGAACGGGCTTGCCCGTATACTCGGACACGCGCTGCGACCAGATGAGCTCCATCAGCGTCTTTCCGAGGCCGGTTCCGGCGAAGATGGCCGCCCGACCGCGGCGGAGCGCCCAGCGGGTAATGTCGGCCTGATGCGGAAAGAGGAAGCCGGGCAGATCAATCGTGCCCTCAACGCCGGTCATCGGATCGACCATGCGCTTGCGTTCGAGGAAGGTCGCGTATGCGTCCATCACCGCGCCCCCATCATCAGCGCCGCAATGAACAGCGCCATGAAGATCCCCGCCAGCACGGCCATGAGTGCGAAATGCTTCTGTTGCTCGGTCATGCCGCGGCCCTCATGCAGTCCTTGCACATGGGCTGAAACAGATCGCCTTGGCGCTCATCGCGCGGCTGAGGGAACGGCTCGCCCCATCCGAACCCGTGAAGGCGCTTCGCTTCGGCCTCCAATTCTGAAAGCCATTTTCCCCACTGCGGATAGAGAACCGCTGCCTCTGTGCGTTCCGCTGCCGTCTGCATCGTGCCGCACATGCACTCGCCCGAGCGGCAGAGCGCTTTCGCAACTGGATTGATCGGCGTGGCCCGGTTGTCGAGATAGCGGTCCCGGTCGTCCTGCGACCAATCATGGATGATGTTCACCCAGATGTTGCCGGGCGCAGCCGGGTCTTGCCGGAATACCTTCAGATGCTTCTGACGGTTTTCGCTTTCGTCCTTGCGCGCGCCGTTAAGGAGCAAAATGCGGACGCCCTTGCGGCCTTTGCGAATATACTTCGATACGGCCTTGCGGAACGGCGTGGCCTTCAGGACACGGTAGGAGAATCCGTGCGCGCCGATGCCCCGGCCGAAGAAGCCCTTGCGGAAAACGTAATCCTCATAGGCTGTGCCGGCGTCTGCCTCGACATAGTCGCCAAGCGTCCCGTAGGTTTCGCGAACGAACTGAGTGGTTTCGGGAATGCCGCAACGCGTATTGCCATGGATGACGAGATCAACCTTCGCGCCCGATTCGCGGGCCACCTGATCGGACGCCGCGCTATCCTTACCGCCCGACACCATGGAAACAATGTGCGTCGGGCTGAACCGGTCTATAGCCTCGCGAAGGATGCTCTTGCTGCTGTCTATGTTCATTGTTGCCCAAGGTGGAATTGAGGAGCGCCTGTGAGCCGGCGCCGGGCTACGCGGTGGGTTACTCGGCGGCTTCGGCCGGTTCCTCGTCGGGGAAGGGTTCTTCGTCGCCATCGTCGCCATTGGCCACGGCGTTCTTCTTCGTCATTGCGGCCTCGAGATTGTCGCGCATGATGGCTTGGCCATTGTCATATCCTCGGAGCCACGCCTGATCCTCGTCGGAGCCGGGGCCGTATCCGCTCTCGCGGTCCTTCGCTGCCAATCCGGCGAGCTCACCCTGCTTTTCGATGCGCTCAATCGCCGGCGCCCGGTCGCGGAGTAGATCGGTCTGAAATCCGGGTGTCAGGCCAAGCCATGACAGGATTTCGCCCTCCGCAATGAAACGCTCGGTGATCGTGGCTTTGTCGTCGGCATTGAGAGCCTTGATGGCGTAATCCAAATCACCGAGCACAACATCGTCCGCCTGGGCGATTTTACCGTCGGCCTTCTTCTCGGCCTTCGCCTCATCGATACGGCGGTTGTGCTCCATGCGCTTTCTGAGGTGATGGAAGAAGAGCGACTTGCGCTCGTTCTCGGTCAACTCGCTGTTATGCCCGGTGCCGGGCGTCTCTTCCTGCTTGGCCTTAGCCTTCGTCATCGTCCTGCCTTTCCTTCCTGATTTCCGGCGCGATCCAGAGCGCCAATGAACGCGCGTAGCGCAGCAGCAAGCGCGCTGTCGGGATGCGGATCTCGTCGCGCCAAAAATTCGTCGGCGCGGGCGATGAGTTGGTCGATCTCTTCGGCTTCTTCCTGCCCGTATCTGACACCTGAAATTTCCTCGATTTTGCGGAGTTCGCGCGGTTTGATGGATACGCGCGGATCGGCGTACCAGACGCTATGAGCCCGCCAATACGTCCACCGCAGCTTGCGTGCGGCTTCCCGAATGCGGGCGCTGATACTGGGCGCCGCGCCAGGTGGCGCGATCACCTCCTGCATTGTCTTCGACGCAAAAACCAACTCAGACATTTGTGATTTCTCCCAAGGCTTTTGGGACATTTTCCAAAACTCCGTCGCTACTTTCACACTCGTAGCGAGCGGGGGTTTCCTCGTTCGCGGGCCGGAACGGCTCGATATCGAACGGCAAGAAAGGAATGACGTATGGAACGCAGGAAGACCCGCCAAGATCACTCTGCGATCCAACTCGATCTGTTCGGATATGCGGACGCGAGCGGGGCATCATGCACCCCCTCGCCGCACCGCGTCTTCAGGAGACCCGCGAAACGTCAGATCACCGCACATGCAGGTTGGCGACCCTTTTCGACGTGCATGCTCCCGATCGCACGCGAGAACACCGGCCACGAAGCCGCTAGCAAGGCATAGGAGGGCGACGAAGAATGTCGTCATGCCTCTTCCCTAACCTTCGGATCGGGAGCCTTCTTCAAAGCCTCGCGGAAGACGTCGAGGCGGCGCTCGTCGAGGGGACGGAACCATTCCGCGTCGAAACATGGCTCGAGAAAGACGTGGCGGCCCAATGCCGCGCACCAATAGAGCCGTTCCTCATTTATGATTTCGCGAAGCCTGAGGAGAGAATTGCCGTCGATTTCATCGAGCCCCGCCATACGGATGGTATAGACGACGCCAACCTCTGGCATGATTTCGTCGCCGTAGCGGCGATGATCTTCAGAGTTGACGCAAACGACGCGCATGCCGGGAACGAGATCGTAGGACATCTATCCAGTCCTCCTGACGAACACACCGGCATCGGCGCAGATGCGCTCGACCTCCGCGACTGTCGCGTATGTGCCGCTCCTGGTGAGGCGGTTCGCGATATCCTCTGCACCGCGATCCTTGCGCGCTTCGGCCAATATCCAGTCGACGTCGCGGACGGTGAATTTGAGATTGAGGTGCGCGGTTGTGCGCTTGCTCTTACGAGGATTGCGCTTCATCTATGCCGCCTCCTCGACATCACGGCGCGCATGGCAAAGCCTGTGATGAAAGGCGCAGTAGCGCGTACCCTCGCCTGCCGGACGACCGCAGAAGCCGAAACCGGCCTCCTTCGGATCACCTATCGGGTAGAGGCATTCATTCGTCTTGAGGGCGACGAGGGCGACGACACGGGGCGGTGGGGCGTGATCCGGTATAGGCTCGCTGAAGGCAGCACGCTTTCTCTGCCGGGATGGCGACCGCGGCGCGGCACGCAGGAGGTGATACCGCCGAGCGACCTGGCGCACATAAACGGGAACCGTCTGAAGTTCGGCTGCGATGCCATCATAATCCGCGTCAGGATTTGCCTTGAGCGCGCCAACGATCTGCTCGGCCTTCGACGCTCCGCTTTTGCGCGTAGCGTAGGATTTGCGGGAAAACCCGATCTCCCGAAGCGCCTTGTCACGTCCGACAATGCCGATGATGGAATTTCGGGTGACGCTGAACTGTGCGGCGATCTCGCGCGCCGTCGACCCGTCCTTGAGCATCTTCGCGATGATTTGCTTTTGCTCGTCTTCCCAGCGCACGACAGCGCCAGAGGGGCCGAAATGCATATTCATTGCATCTGCTCCCACGCCATTCTCGCGAAGGTGACGAGGCCCCACCAAGAGAGCGCCGCGCCCACCATCACGATGGAAAGGCCGAGCAAGCAGCCGGGACGGCGCTCAAGCTCGGCGGTGGAATAGGGAACCGGGGAAGACGGGCGCGCTTCCCCGGTTCTTGTCGCCGCCGGGAGGAGGTGGCGGCGATCTGTGTTGGTGAAAGAGGTCATTCGGGCATCTCCGAGAACGGATTCTCAGGCCAAGGCTGCCACGCGAGCGGAGGAGCATCCTTGGTGAACATCTCCCAACGGCTCTCATCTGGTAGCCAGCGGCTCAGCGTGACGACGTCGCCATTGCCGGCCGCGATAATGCGAGGGGCGATATGGACCTTCTTCAGGACCGGGCGACCATCTTTGTCGGTCTTGCCGGTCGTGACGTATTCGGTCTTTCCCTTGGGGGCTTGGGAGATGTCGAAGTTCCAGTCGCTCATTCCGCCGGCTCCTTGGCGGGAGCGGCGCCGAAGATGTCGGGGCGCAGATCGTGGCGCGGGATACCAGTGATGCGCTCGACATCGGCAAGGCGATCAACAGGGATCAACACTTCCCCGTTTTCCCACCTCATGATCGTGGTCTTATGCACATTGAGGTGCCGCGCCAGCTTTTCCAGCGTGTCGCCGGTTTCCTCTCGGTGGGCTTTCAGGGGGTGTTTTGCTTCGTGCGTCATGAAGCGAATAGTTGCAAATCTTGCAACTACCGTCAAGAAGAAAAGTTGCACCGCATGCTAACGACTGGCCAAGCCCCTTGGAAGTATGGTTGCACGATGTCCAACCCCGTGCGTATCCATACGGACAAAGAGCCGGTCAGAAAGCACTACATCGCAGAGTGGGCCGCGCGCCGGAACCTCAAGCGGGCAGACATCGCGCGTGAAATCGGGGCCGACAAAAGCCTCGTAACGCGATGGTTCCAAGGAAAGCTTCCGTCAGATCACTATCTGGAAAGGCTGGCTGCTCTGTTCCATACCACGACGGACGGTCTCTTCCGCCATCCTGATGATGATTGGCTTGCCACGTTCTTCCGAGAGCGAAACGAGGAAGAGAGGCAGCGCGCCAGGCGCATCCTCGAAAGCGCATTCCCTGACAAGAAGACCGGCACCTGACCTCAATTCTCGGACATGATAAGGATCACCCGCCGTTCATGATCAACGCTCACCATCCATGCACCTCCGTGGATGGTCTCCATCGACTTCGCCAGAGCTTCCGCAGCAACTCCAACCCTCATCCTAGGGTTTTCTTTCGCCCCCGCCCGGCCTCCAGAAGTTGTTGCGGCGATCCCTACTATGAGCGCCCGCCTGCTTATTCTAGCTGCGTCATATTCAGTCCGTTTTGACATAGCTCATACTCGACTGTTCTGGGGTCTCCCGGTCCCATCTTTTAACCCTACCACCTTCGGCTTACTTCGCATTCCTGCTTATGCACAGTAGGCTGCTGGATTGTGACGGCCTGTGAATAGCGGGGACGGACGGCACTATTAACGGTACATTCATACCAGACAGAGGAACCATTTCAGCGGCTTAGCCTTTCGGCCATAAAGCAGGGCATGCCTTCTTCAGAGCCGCCCAGCTTCCACCTCCGATTGTCCGCCGATCTCATGAAGCGGATCAAGCTCGCCGCCGTCGAGAACGACCGAAGCATCAATGCAGAGATCGCGGCGCGGCTCGAGCGATCATTTGACCTGACTGATGGCGATCGCGAGATTGCGCTGAAACTCCTGGCTGATACTGTGGCTATCCTCTCCAAGGGGAGCCGAAAGAAATGACCAGTTCAGCGTTCGCTCAGCAGCTTATGGACGCGGCAGACGGGATCGACGATCTGTCCCGCTCCGATCTGCAGATCCTCCTGCGCCGCGCAGCTCTCCGGGTGGAGAATAAAACCCAGCAGGTCGGCACGACGATTCTCACCCGGGATATTGCAGATGTGATCGACGAATGGGCGGCGGCGCGTGGCGTGTCGCGCGACGATGCCGTGAACGAGGCGCTGCGCGATTGGTCTATCTCGATGGGCCTTACGGACCCCGGCGTGCTCAACGACGAGTAGCCCAGCACCTACTCTTCAACGTCTCAGATTATCTTTCTTCTGAAGTGTCTCTATCAGGTCTTGGTTGATGGAGGGTCCCGGAGTGAGGGTGTAGGAGGACTAAGCCCCCGTGCTTCTCAGCATCCGGTGGGTTAGCCCCCAACCCTGACGATCTTGGCTGCCGGAGCCGCCCGTCGCTTCGGGTGAGTTGGTCAAATACCAGTGCCAACTCTCGACCGCACTTTCTCGTGACGGCTGGTTCCGCCACGGCGAGCACCCCTTCGGTCTTTCGGAGTGGGGTCTGGACTATGCTCGCGCCCAGTGGTATCCAGATACCGCGTTCCAAACGGCGAGAGCGCCACCGTCTTCAACCATCCGCTCTCTTTAAGTTGCAGCCCCGGCCTTCGCGCCGGGGTTTTGCTTTTCTAGCCCAGAAAAAATAGTTGCACAAGTCGCAACTTTTTCGCTTGACGTTGGTTGCACGATTTGCAACTATTCCCTCCATCGAACAGCCGCCACGAAGAAGCTCAGGGCCGATCTGGGGGCGTCGATCAGAGCAACCACAGCAAAAGGAGAACGACATGAAATCCATTCTCGCAGCCACCCTCGCCGCCGGACTGATGACGGCTTCCGCCGCGCAGGCCGACCAGCCGACCAATCTGCTCGACGCCATCAGCCAGTGGGCCGCGCAGTTCCAGAACGAGGACGGCGAATACGACCGCGCCGGTTCGAGCAACCCGACCGTGGCTGACCAGTTCGGCATCGACACCAGCAGCTACGGTGCTCGCAAGACGGGCGGTTCCGATCCCGACACCGACAAGGGTCTCAGCGGTATTCTCAACTGACGGAGGTTTCATGTTTCCGGCCTTCCCGGGCCGGTTTCACGAACCCTCACCCCACGGTGAGACCCGCAAGGAGGAAATGAAGATGAGCCCGATAGCCAGAAGCTACACGATCCACCTCCTCCCGGCCTGCACGGACTGGAAGGGCAACATCTACCCGGATCGCTATGGCGTGACGCTCACGCTCGCCGGCAACCCGATGCGCGCTGACGGCGGCGAATACCCCACACGCGATGAAGCAGTTGCAGCCGGGCAGCGCGCAGTGAGTGGCGCCTGAAGCGCTCAGGTTACCGGCGTCACTTGGCCGGCTTCCCGAGCCCTTCCGATACGGAGAGATGAACAATGGCATTCACCAAGACAGCAAATGCCTTCAACAGCACCCCCTTTTCCTCGTGCTGCGGCGTCGCGTCGATGAAAAGCGGCGGACGCCCGGACGATCACTGCCACCGCTGCGGAGAGCCGATGACGCACCACGATGACGGGCTTGGTGCCAGACGTCGTGAGGTCGGCGCGGGCAACTGCCTCATGTGCGGAAAGAGGCGCGGCAATCCCGCGGTCCCCGGCAACTGCCACTGCTAACCCTTCCCCCACCCAGGCCCCGGTGATCAGAGACGAGGACGAGATGAAGACGCGCTTGCAGGAAATAGTCGATCGGTTTTTCTCCGAGGAGGCCGTTGTGACCACGCTGCCCGCTTTTAGCGGCGACGGTTACGGATACGGCGGCGGCACGATCCTGAGCATCGGAGACCGGTCAATCCAGTTCGGTGAGGACTATGAGGCGCACAAACTCGCCGAGGAAGTTGCTCGCCGCTGGAACGCCTCCCTCCCCACTCCTCAACCCGAAACCCCCGGCACGAGCCGGGACTGATGGGAGATGAACCATGTTCGCATTGATCGAGGACGCGCTGAATCTGACCGCCGCGATGGCGGTGATGATGGCGCTCTACGTCGCCGCGACGGGCGCGGCCGAGCTGATCGGGAGGTTCTGATGGTGGACGTTAAGCACACGCCTGGGCCATTGTCCGTTCATCGCACCGGACATGAAGAACAGTTCGTGGTGGCAAGCGACTGGCTTCACGCCGAGGGTGACTGGGGCAACATCTACGTCCACTTCTCCGGCTACTTCGGGAGCTATGGGCCGGATATGTTTGCGGCCGCTCCTGACATGCTGGAAGCCTTGAAAGAGGCGAAGTCGGAGTTGCGCGATTTGGGGCCAGATCACCCCGCGATGCGCGAGATCGACGCCGCTATCGACAAGGCGGAGGGCCGGTCATGACCCTCAAACTCACCCGCTACCCCGACATCGCGCCGCTGTACGACTTCGAGGTCGAAATCGAGGTCTGCCTGAAGCGGACGCTCGCCGGCCCCACGTTCGTCGTCACCGGCATGACCAGCGACGGGATCGATCTTTACGACCATCCCGACCCGGAGCTTGCCGATGCCTTCCTGAAGATCGCGCACAAGATCCAGGGCTTGGTCGAGGCCGACGACAGCATCCTTGACGATCTTCTGGAAGACGAGAAGCGGGAGGCGGCGTGATGGGCACGATGGCAACCGCTCGGATCAACACCACACAGGGTTTCGTGATCTATCGCGACCTCATCATCGTGGAAACTGATGATGGCTGGATCGCCCGCAGCGAGGACTTTGGCGATACCGTCTGCAGCGGCAAGTCCCTCTTTGAGTGCATCGACGCCGTCGAGGACTGGCACGACAACCGCGCTGAGGCGGCATGGGTCGAGCATCAAGAACGCCTCATGTCGAGTAGCGGCCCGGACGACAGTACCTATCGCCGGGACATGATCGCAGCCGGTCGCGGCCACCTTCTCGGAGGCGCGTGATGTTTCGTGATCACCTGTCCGAAATCGCCCTCATCGACACGTCGCGCACCCAGCGCGAGGCGATGTCCTGCAAGCACACCAGGCGCCTTCTGACGCTCATCGACGCCGGCTTGTCCCTTGAGGAAGCCGAGCGGGTTTGCGCGGCGCCGGAGCTGATCAAGATGGAAAGGAACGCGGCATGAGCAATATTGGTGACGGCGGACAGGCATTCCCGATCGCTGTTCAGCCCGACTTCCAGTTCGCAGAGCCTGGAATGTCCCTCCGCGACCATTTCGCAGGGCAAGCGCTCGCCGGCATCTACGCCTCGAAGTGGTTCACGGACCACGCGAGTTCCGACCTCTCCGACGATATCCAGGTCGCTGCTGCCAAACGCGCATATCGAGCGGCTGACGCCATGCTTGCCGTGCGCGCGAAGACGGGAGGCTCCGATGCATGAGACCGCACTCCTCCTCGCCCTGATGATCACGCTTGCGCTGGCAATCGGCCCCGGCGGCCCGGCCATGGGCCTCGCGATCTACGCACTCACACGGGTTTACTACGAAAGGTTTTAGCTATGACCGACATTGACACCGATGCCATGCAATCCATCGGAAGCATTGCCGAGCAAATCGTAGGCGGCTTGCACGGTGACCGCATTTGGACCGGGGAGAAGATCACCGAGCCGGGCGTGTATGCCGGCGTGGATATCGAGCGTTATCACCACGACCCGGAACTGTTCGACGGGTTCTCGATCTCGAGTTCTGGCCTGCGCACCCTTCTTCGTCGGCCGGCCGAGTATTGGTGGACATCGCCCTACAATCCCAATCGGGAGGAGCCGGAAACCAAATCGTCGCTCGATTTCGGCAAGGCTGCTCACATGCTCCTGCTGGGCGAGGATGGCTTCGCGGAGCGGTATTCCCTGCGGCCTGCCAAATATCCCGACAGCAAGACGGGAGAGCCGAAGGCTTGGAACGCCAATTCCAACTGGTGCAAGGCATGGTTGACCGACCAAGCCGAGGCCGGGCGAACGGTTATTACCGATACCGAGATCAACCACATTCGGCATATGGCCGATGCTCTCTCCCGCAAGGAGGCGATCCGGCTCGGCATCCTCAACGGTAAGATTGAGCGATCAATCTTCCACAAAGACGGCGATATTTGGCTGAAGGCGCGCCCCGATGCCGTTCCGGTCTCGTCCGGCGACTATGTGGACCTGAAGACTGCGGCATCGGTGGACAATGAGAGCCTCTCGCGCGCCATCTTCGCCCACGGCTACCACGTCCAAGCCGGCTTGATGCGTATGATCGTGCGCGAGGTGCTTGGCCCCGACGCTTTCACGTCCTTCACCTTCGTCTTTGTCGAGAAGGCACCCCCCTACGATGTCCGGGTGATGCAGCTCAAGGATACGGACATCGACCTTGGCGAGCGCCAGGCGCGGCAGGGGCTGAATCTTCTGCGCGAGTGCCTGAAGCGCAACGAGTGGCCCGGCTATGACGGGTTCGATCAGCACATCTCCTACGTCGAAATGCCTGCCTGGGCCAAGACGCGCATCGACAACGATCTGCGCGAACAGGAGGCCGCGTAATGGCGAAGTGGGAGCGCGGCGGCCGCATACATGACCCCATGATGGTGATCGATTTCATCATGACCGGCGATGTCGTCTTCAACGGCAACAAGCCGCAGAACGCCGGATGGCTCCAGAACTGGAGCATCAGCCAGATCAAGCGCGAAACAGCAATGGGCAGGTTCTTCATCGCCCTGCCGGTCAATAGGGAAAAGCCGCAATGAACCAGGTCGCCAATCGCGAAACGTCCATCAATCAGGTCAGCATCGCGTCCGGGAATGGATCGAAGATCGCGCCGCAGACCCTTGGCGAGGTCGTCAGGTTTGCCGAAGTCATGTGCAAGGCCGACATCGCGCTGCCCAAGCATCTGCGCGGGAATGCCGGCGCGTGCATGGCCGTGGCGCTCCAGGCACTTGAATGGGAGATGTCGCCCTTTGCGGTGGCCTCCAAGTCCTACGCCGTCAATGGCCAGATAGCCTATGAGGCGCAACTCATCATGGCCGTGATCAACACGCGATCGGGCATCGAGGGCCGGCTCAAGTTCCGCTTTGAGGGCGAAGCTGATGAGCGCGTCTGCATCGCCTATGGCAAGCTCGATGGCGACGTCCTTGAGGTCCGCTCTCCGAAGTTCAAGGACATCACGCCAAAGAACTCGCCGCTCTGGAAGTCCGACCCGGATCAGCAACATTGCTACTACACAGCCCGCGCATGGGGGCGCCGGCACACGCCGGAAGTGATCCTCGGCGTCTATGACCGCGACGAGGCGCAACAATTCCAAGGCCCCGATCATGCAAAGGACGTTACGCCCTCCGTCATGGACCGCCTGAAGTCCCAGCATCAGCCACAGGGCGACGACAGCGAGCGTGAAGGCTTCGACGCGGACCATGTGACCCGCGAGACGCAAACGCTTTCTGGCTGCGAGAGCGAAGACATTCAAGAACCGTCGGCGAATCCCCCCGCCGATGACGCGGCGGCATCCGATCCCGCCCCTCAGACCCAAACGGATGCCGCCGCAACCTCTCCCGCCGATGCGGCGGACCAATCGGAGGCCGGCGCCACTGAAAGCGTTGCCAGCGATGAGGCGGCTCCTTCCGAGACCGCGGCGCCGGCCTCCGATCCTTCTTACACGCCGCAAGCGTGCCTGACTGCGTTCCTCCGCACCGCGACCGAGCCGGATCTGACCATTCAAGAGCGCAGGCAGACGCTCGAGCAGATGAAGGACTGGTGGAAAGACGCGCTGCCCGACAACCTCGATTTCGTGCGCGCCTGCCTCCAGACGGCCGACAAGGTGGCGAAAGACGAACTGCCCGAGGACAAGGCACGCGGGTATCTGGAGGGGCTGCTCAATGGCTGACCATCCAATCCTATTCAGCGGCCCGATGGTCCGCGCCCTGCTCGACGGCAGGAAGACGCAGACGCGCCGCGTCATCAAGCCAGCATACGAGATTGGGGGCGGCTGGCCCATGTTCCCGAGTTATCTCAACGGGAAACGGATTGGCGAAAGCAGCAATCCGGATTTCGACGATCTGTCGGAGTTTAACGGCGGGTCTCCTCTGTACGGCGGGGCAACGCCAATCTGCCCCGGCGACCGGCTCTGGGTGCGAGAAAAGGGGTGGGAGCGGCCCGAACGCACGCCACAGATGATGCGCGATGGCGCGGATACCTGGGATCCGTTCTACTACGACGCCGATGATCTAGCCTGCTTTGAGCACGAGCAGTTCAATGCGTGGGGCTTTAAGCGCCGGCCCTCCATCCACATGCCCCGCTGGGCATCCCGCCTCACCCTGCTCGTGACCGATGTCCGCGTGCAGCGGGTGCAGCAGATCAGCGAGGAAGATGCGATCGCGGAGGGTGTTGAGCGAGATCGCATCTTCAAAGGCGAGCCAGCTTGGCGCAGCTATGAGAACTGGGTGGGTTGTTGCGCGGGGCCGGTCTCAAGCTTCGCGACCCTATGGGATAGTCTCAATGAGGATCGCGGCTTCGGCTGGGATGAAAACCCTTGGGTCGTCGCCCTCACCTTCCGCGTCATCAAGCAGAACATCGACCAGATCGAGCGGGAGGCAGCATGATCCCCGGTCGCCTCATCCGCAAAGCAATTCGCCAATGGCAATCCTGGCGCCAACGGCAGGCAATCCGCCGTGCTTGCCCACTGATGGCCGAATTGGACCGCCAGGAGCGCGAATACCGCCGCAGCCATAAGCGCGGCTCCGCGTCCATCCAGAAGGCAAAGCGCGAGTTCATGACGGCCGTCCTCGCCGGTCGGGACGATTGGAGGGTGAATTGATGGGCATCAAACTCACCTGTTGCCGTTGCAAGTCGGACATGTGGCTTCCCGACGATCTGTATTCAGCGGCCAGGAAATCACCGGACATCTCTTTTTACTGTCCTTACGGCCACCCACAGCACTTTCCGGAAGGAGAAACCGAGGAGGTACGCCTGCGTCGAGAGCGCGACAGGCTAAAGCAGCAACTTGCCCAGAAAGATGATGAAATCGGGTGGCAGCGGAACCAGCGAGAGGCGGCGCAGCGATCCGCCTCCGCCCGCAAAGGCCAGATTACCCGCCTGAAAAACCGCGCTGCTGCCGGCGTCTGCCCTTGCTGCAACAGATCATTCGAGAATTTGCGCCGGCACATGGCATCGAAGCACCCCGGCTTTGTCTCTGAGGAGATTATCTGATGGCGCGCCGCGAGTTCACCAAGCCCATCAAACGCCAAGCCCTCAAGCGCTCCGGCGGCTTCTGCGAGGCCGTGGGCGAATGGTACGGGCTCAAACCGGGCCAGCGCTGCAATGCAAACCTGTCCTATGGCGTCCAGTTCGATCACATCGACCTTGACGCCAACTCCAAGGACAACAGCCTCGGGAACTGCGCGGCCGTCTGCCTCAGGTGCCACGATCACAAGACGCGGACCCGAGACATCCCGGTCGCGTCGAAGACATTGCGCCAGCAGGACAAGGCGCTCGGCATCAAGAAACAATCGCGAGGCTGGTCGAGCCGTTTCAAGCAGAAGCTGGACGGGACCGTCATCGACACCAGGACGGGCGAAATCGTGAAGGAAGGACGCAGGGCATGACGCGAACGACTATTGCAGAGAGAAATCGAAACAGCGTGCGCGCGAAGGCCGCCGAGGTTGACTTCTCTTCAATGTCGCCGCGTGCGTATGAGGAATGGATCAACTCCCTCTCGATTGGCGAGTTTTCAGCACTCCTAGACATGCATTCTGAGTTCCTGGCTGCGGAGAAGACTGCGCCAGCGGAGCCGGAATATGTCCCTCCTTTCACGGCTGATGATCCGGTGCCCTCCGACTGGATAGAGCACTTCGGTGACGAAAAGCCGATCGCGGATGACCTCGTCTGCTGGGTCACCTATCGGGATGGCGATATTGGCGGCCCGAACCGTGCCGATCACTTCATCTGGGAGGGTGAGGATTCGATCACCGCCTTTGCTGTTGCTCAAAATCCCAAGCGTCGGCAGGCCACGAGCAATGAAGGACGCGGGGCATGAGCACCGAAACCAAACGCCCGTATGACGTCAGGGATACGGAGGAGCTCCTGTCAATGGAGTCGGACAACTACCCGCAAGATTCGGGAGTTTGGTCCATCCTGCACCATGGAGATACCGTTTCCATTCACGCGCCGAGCGGTGGGGGATGGGTGGATATTCCAGTCGAGCAGTTCAACGAAATGGTTGATTGGTACATGCGCCCGCAGCCCGTGGAGGCGCAGAAATGACCACCACAGACACAGCCGCCCATCATCAGGTCGGCATGGACCTCGCCAAGCACGCCGGCGACCGCGTGTCTAAGGTCATGCTGGACGTGCTGTCACTGTGCGAGAGCCGGCAACAGGCAAGCATGGTCGCGTTCCAGGTTCTTGGAGTGGTTGCGGCGCAGGCATGCGGCGTCATCACCAAGCACGTGGAAGACATCGAAAAAATGGACGCGCCTGACATGCTCAATCTCATGGCCGACATGATGCGGGAGGCGAAAAATGACCGCTAGCACCACCACAGACACAGCCGCCCTTGATGTTGAGGAGGTGCTTGAGAGGCTCCCGCTCGCGTTCACCGATACACCCGATTATGCTGAGATGCGCGACAAAGACGGGAAGTTGATCGCGCTCACAACCGAACCTCGATTCTTTGAGGCTCTTTCCGAAGCCGCCTCCCTCATCCGCCAGCTACGGGGTGAGCGGGACCACGCGAACAGTCAATTTGATGCTCACGACGAACTTCTCCATCAAGTGCTTGGTGAGCGAGATGCATTCAAATCCCGCGCCGAATCCGCCGAAGCAAGCAAGCGTCGTCTGGAGATCATTTGCGATGCCGCCGAGGCCGAAGTGTCTCGTCTCCGCGCCCGTGTGGAGGCGATGGAGAAGGCGCTGGAGCCGTTTGCGAAAGCGGCAGACGCGTACCATAGCCACGACGGCCAACATGATTTTCCAGATGACCACATCTTAGATGTCGGGGCGTTCAATCGACCAACCGTTGGCGATCTCCGCACCGCCCGCGCAGTGAAGGAGGCCGAATAGATGGCGACAGATAGGCAGATAGAGGCGGCAAAGGCAGCTTTCCGCAAGGCAGAAGCCACTCCCCGCACAATAGACTGCCCGCGCTGTGACGGTTTTGGCTATCATCACGGTTTTGGAGAAGACGGCTATGACCCCGATTGGTGCAGCCAATGCGGCGGGGGCGGATTTGATCTTCCTGAGGGCGAAGAAGACAGGCCGCTAATTGCCGCCCTCGAAGCCGCCCTCTCCGCTCAGGACGGGGCGGTGGGCGTGAAGGCTCTCCCGCGAAATGACAGTGGCGTTCGTGGCTGGACACTCGATCCTGAAATGGTGAGGGAAGTCGCGCACAAGATTTGCCGCGATGGCTGGGACGCTGGCATGGAAGAAGTCGAGCTTGCCATGTTGGACGCTGAAAAGCGCATCCTTGCGTCCTCACCATCCCCGGCGCAGGAAGCGGGGGCGGAGCCGGTGGCCTACATCGTGCACTGTCCCGACGATGAGATTTACGGTAACGGGCCAGACAAGCTGCAATTTCACCCGCTAGAAGAGCGCGACGTTCAGGGCGGCTACACGCAGACGCCGCTATTTGCCTACCCGGGGGCGAAGTAAATGAGCGGGCTGGATAGATTGACAAGAGGAATGCTCGAACGGCTTGCCGCACACGGGCCGCTCACTCTTGATGAGGCGAGGGACGGAAACCAGAACAGGATGCCGTCCCTGATCAGAGATGGCTACGCCAGGGCGGTTGGCGCACATGGTCAATCTCTAGATCGGCCAATACTGTATGAGATAACCGACGCCGGTCGCGCGTACCTCGCCTCTTCCCCCTCCCCGGAGGGCGAGTAGATGAGCGGGCGGGAGATCATTGCGCGGGCAATTTACGATGCTCTCTCACGTTCCGATGGCAACGCTTACATCGGCACATTTGAGGAGCACAACGGAGAATACGCCCTAGGTACCACCATCGACGGTTCCTTCGACTTGATGGCCGCAGGCGACCATCTGCAAGACATTCTCACCGCCGCAGGCTACCGCATAGTCGGCCCCGGCTCTCTCGATGACGACAGCTTGGAAAGGGCGGCGCAGGAAATGGAGCGCCAGTTTGTCTTCGGAACCCCCAACAAGATTGCCGAAGCTATCCGCGCCCTGAAGAATAGGGGGCGGACATGACACGCTCAACTTCTTGCGGAAATCCTGAATGCCACCTCGACCGCGAGCGCAAGATGGTGGTCATTGAGCGCGACCGCTCCGGCAAGCCAGCGATTTGGTGCGATCCGTGCATTGCGCCAATCGTGCGCGCCCTCAACAATGCGGGAATTCGTACCGTAGCGTCATGTTGTGGCCATGGCTTCCGGCCCGGCACAATTGCGCTGGCTGATGGACGGGAATTGCTCATCGCCCGGGATTGGGAGGAGGCGCGGGCTGTAGATGCGGCCTTTCCGGTGGACATCAATGGAGCCGGTCGCCGCGCTCTACAGGAGGAGCGGGGATGACGAAGGCGCTCGCCCTCCGCGAGAACCAGGTGCGCGCCATCCTCCGGGCCGCGCGCAAGGAGGGCATGCGCGTCGAGGTCAAGATCGGTGAGGTGGTTGTGACCGCTATCCCCGCTGACCATGCACAGGGCAAAGAGCAGATTGACGAGGAAGAGGAGATCGAGCTTTGACGCTCGATATGCCTCGCAAGTTGCCCCCTTTCGTTCATCAGGAATGGACGCGCCATGGCAAGCGCGTGATCTACTTCCGTCGGGGGAAAGGGGTGCGCGTCCGGCTCCCCGCGCTGGATGATCCAAGCTTTGATGAGGAATACGAGGCTGCACTTGCCGGGTCTCCTCGGCCGAAACGGCGCGTGGCGAACACAGCTAGCCTTGAATGGCTGATCGCTCGCTATCGAGAGACCTCGGCTTATCTCAGCCTTTCCCAAGCCACCCGACGGCAACGAGACAACATCTTCAAGCATGTGCTGGAGAAGTCGGGAGGCGCGGACTATCGGAAGGTCACGCGCAAAACGATCGTCGCCGGACGCGAGAAGAGGGTCGGTACACCTGCCCAGGCACGTAATTTCCTCGACGCGATGCGCGGGCTTTTCCGCTGGGCACTCGAGGCCGAGCTCGTAACCGTAGATCCCACCGCTGGCGTCACGAACCCCAAACGGCCGAAATCAGGTGGATTCGAGGCTTGGACAGAAGAGGACGTGCAGGCTTACGAAAAGCGCTGGCCAGCCGGAACCAAGGAGCGCGTATGGCTCCATATCCTCCTCTACACCGGATTGCGCCGCGGCGATGCCGTGCGCCTGGGAAGGCAGCATGTGCGCGATGGAGTCGCGACGATCCGCACGGAGAAGACCGACACCGAGGTCAGCATTCCGATCTTACCGGATCTTGAGGAGACGCTGCGTCGAGGGCCGACCGGCGATTTTGCGTTCATCATCGGGGAGAGAGGCCAGCCGCTCACGAAAGAGACGTTCGGGAACTTCTTCCGCCGCGCCTGCAACGATGCTGGTTTGAAAGGCAAGTCGGCCCATGGGGTACGGAAGATCGGTGCGACAAGGGCGGCTGAGGCGGGCGCAAGCGAGCGAGAGCTCGAGGCTCTGTTCGGCTGGACGGGAGGCGCGATGGCGCGCCACTACACGCAGACGGCCGATCGCCGGAAGCTCGCACAGGCGGCGGCCGAAAAGGTGCGGGCGCACGGTGAAAAGTCTTCAATGAAATCAAAGGGTCGGGCTGGCTAGGTGCGGGAACCTAAGATATTGAATTTCTGCGTTTTTGGCACATTTCTCGACCGCACCATTTTCCTCCTGCAAGTCCTTTCCTCCACCGATCCCGTCTCCAAGACGCTCCGGCTTTTCCGCCGGTCCTCCTTTGACATAATTCGTGATCAACACGATGAAGGTCGCCGGACTGTCGGAACCGGAGCCATGCTCTATCTGCTTCTCTGTAGGTGTGGTGGACGATCGTATGGAGGACACGATGAAGCACCAGACTCGTCAGGAAATGGAAGCCGCCGTCACGACATGTCCGATCCCCTCGCACATGTCGCAGCACGAGCGAGTCGAACGTTGGGCGGCGCTTCTCGAAATGCACGGCGGCTTTTTGAACCCATTGATGCAGATCGAGTATCTGTCTCCGCAGGAACGCAGGGCCTACAGGGGCACCAACACGCCCTTGACGGTTGCTTTCAGCGATCCGGTCCTGCGCGAACAGGGGCTGAAGAGCGACGGGCTCGGCGATGCGATGGACTTCTTCGGCATGAGCGATTCCGACGCCCATCGGCTCCTGTGCGACTGCCGCTATTTCGGAAGGATGACCGGCGGCGCGGTGGCCGACCGTCTTCGCCGCTATGCGGCAAGAAAGCGCTCGCGCGCGAATTTCAAGCAGGCCATCTGGCGCTTCTTCGGCGCCACCGCCTGAGTACGAAGCGGCCGCGGATCGGCCGCACACCGCGGCCTCGCCGCCTCGGGCGGCGGGGTTCATCCGGCTACGGCCGCTATTCATCGCCCGCTCCGGCGGTCGCCAGGACCTTGCGTGTAAGGGATTGTCGCCAGCCCGCGGTTTCGGCCCAGGGCTCGGGTGCCTGCATGCGCGCCTCCATATCGGCGACGTGAAACGTGTCCGCCGCCGCCAATTCCGACAACTCCGCCCATGAGACGGGTACGGCGACGGGCGCGCCCGGCCTTGCGCGTGTCGAATAGGGCGCGATGGCCGTGGCGCCGCGCTCATTGCGCAGCCAGTCGATGAAGATGCGGCCCTTGCGCTTGGCCTTGGCCGCCTGCGCGAGGAAGCGCTCCGGCTCCTCCGCTTCCATGGTCCTGGCCACCGACCGGGCAAAAGCCTTGGCTTGCGGCCATTCGGCGCGCCGGGCAAGCGGCACCACAACATGCACGCCCTTGCCGCCCGTGACCAGCGGCACGGATTTGAGACCGTATGCGGAAAGACGCTCGCGCAGGTCGAAAGCCGCGCGCCGCACGTCTGCAAATTCCAGCGCTTCATCGGGATCGAGATCGAAAACGAGGCGGTCGGGCTTCTCCAGCCGGTCGATCCGCGAGCCCCAGACGTGGAACTCCAGCGTGTTCATCTGGACGCCGGCGATGAGGCCTGCAAGATCGTCGATGTAGAGATACTCGGCTTTGCCGCCGTTCTTCTCCACGATTTCCCGCCGTTTTACCTCGGCCGGAAAGCCCTTGCCGCCATGCTTCTGGAAGAAGCATTCGCGACTGCGTCCCTCCGGGCAGCGCACGAGGCTCACGAGCCGCTTGCGCGTCCAAGGCAGCATGCGCTCGGCGACGCGCATGTAATGGGCGGCGATGTCGGCCTTGGTGAGCCCTTGCGCATCAAAGAGTATCTTGTCGGGGCTGGACAGCGCGACGCCGGCAAGAAGCGTACGTCCCTTTTTCTGCATCTCGGCCTCCGGTGCTGGCACGGCGGCGCAAGGGAGCCGGGCACCCTGCCCCCCGTTCAATCCGCCCCGCCCGCGCAGGTTCCTTCGTGCCGGTTAGAACCGCCCCGTCTCGTTGAACAACTCGAAGGTCGCCCGGATATGGTCGGCCGCCGCCTTGACCGGCGCGGAAGCATCCGGCGTGACCACCATACCCAGATTGTAGTTGCCCATCTTCGGCAGGCCGTCCTGCGGGCCGAGTTCGACGAGATCCTCGCCGATAAACGACTTCGGCAGGGGCGCTACCGCCAGCCCGCCGAGAATGGCCGCCCTCTGGCCGGCCGTGTGCGCGCTCATATAGGCGACGCGATAATCGCGGCCGAGCTCGCCGAGCGCGGTCACGGCCGCGTTGCGCCACACGCATCCCTCCTCCCAGAGGGAGACCGGCAGCGGCTCGCGCAGATGCGCGCATCCGCCCTTGGCGCCGGCCCAGACGATGGGTTCGCTCAACAGGACCTCGACTCCTACCTCGCGTTCCAGATCGCCCGAACAGGTCAGGAGCGTTATGTCGAGCTGGCGGGACGCCATGCGCTTCCGCAGGTTAACGCTCTGGTCGATGACCACGTCGACGGCAATGGCCGGATGCGACTGGGAAAAGCGCCTGAGCACGCTCGGCAGCACCCGCTCGCCGAAATCGTCGGGCGAGCCCAGCCGCACGATGCCGCTGATATCGGGCGCGACGAATTTCGAAACCGCCTCGCGGTTGAGCGCCAGGAGACGGCGCGCATAGCTCAGAAGCATCTCTCCGTCGGGCGTCAGCGTGACGGAACGGGCATCGCGCACGAAGACGGCGCGGCCCAGGATCTCCTCGAGCTTCTTGATCTGCATGGACACGGCCGAGGGCGTGCGGAAAACCGCATTCGCGGCGCCGGTGAAGCTGCCGGTCTCGGAAATCGCCACGAAGGTGCGCAAAACGTCGAGTTCGAGCAGCGGCATCGGATGGTTGAGTGGAGCGTTCATCGCCTTGCCTTCAATTTCCCTGAACCAAATGATCATTTCATTGCGTTTGATTGAACAGGAGATTGTGGCGATAGTCAATCCCGAAGCCGGGTGGCCGGCTCAACAGAGGAGCGAGAAAGCCATGTCTGTACAAGCTGCAATGCTTGATTATCTGCGTCATCGGATGGCGCTCTGGGAGCGTCGCCGCACCGAAAAGTTCATCAGTAATCTGCCCGCCGAGATTCAGAAGGATATCGGATGGCCGGCCGCAGAGAGCCGCCGGCGGATCCCCCGTCAGGTGCGGGATTCCTTCTGGGAACGGCGCTGGTAGGCAAACCCTCTGTCATAGAGAAAAGGAGACGGTGAAATGAAGATGAACTATCTGACCAGGCTGAGGTCTTTCCTGCGCGAGTTCGGAGATATCCACGAGCACGCGCGCACGGGGCGCAGGCCCGCACGGCGGCAATCGCCCGCCCAGACGGACCCCCGCCCGTGAAGGCTGACTCGTCCGGCGGCCGCCATGCCCACAGCGCGGCCGCCGGACAAGCAAAAATTTCTCTTTGCGCGACCGCGCACTCCATTGACAGTTAAGATTTTTTTGGGACAGGCTTGCCTCTGGGCGACATCGCATTAGGTCGCAGTCCGCAGGAGGACGAAATGCGGGACGATAGGCAGGTCAAGCGCTCGCTGGTATTTTTTCTTGTCCCGGATTTCACGCTGGTCGCTTTCGCTACAGCGCTGGAACCCCTGCGGGCGGCCAATCGCATGGCCGGCTACCAGGCCTATACGTGGCGGCTGGCGAGCGTCGACGGCAAGCCGGTGCGCGCCTCCAACGGCGTCGAGGTCGCCGTCACCTCGTCATTGTCCGATGAGCGGCAGAAGATGACCGGCCGCGAGCGGCCGACCATGGTCGTCGTGTGCAGCGGCCTCAATGTCGATGCTTATGTCAACAAGTCGGTCTTTGCCTGGCTCCGCGAGGAATACAATCGCGGCGTCGCCCTGGGCGGACTGTGCACCGGTGCGCAGATCCTGGCGGCCGCCGGCCTGCTCGCCAACAAGCGCTGCGCCATCCATTGGGAGAACCTGCCCGGCTTCGCCGAGAAGTACCCGAAGGCCAACGTCTTCGCCGATCTTTTCGAGGTCGATTCGAACATTTACACCTGCGCCGGCGGCACGGCCGCCATGGACATGATGTTCCAGCTCATCGGCGAAGACTTCGACGACAATCTCGTCAACCGCGTGTGCGAGCAGATGCTGACCGACCGCGTGCGCAGCCCCTCCGATCGCCAGCGCCTGCCGCTGAGAGCCCGGCTCGGCGTACAGAACTCGAAGGTGCTCACCATCATCGAGCTGATGGAGGCGAATTTGTCGGAACCGCTGTCGCTGATCGAGATCGCCGAGGCCGTCGGCCTTTCGCGCCGCCAGATCGAGCGGCTCTTCCGTCAGGAGATGGGCCGCTCGCCGGCACGTTATTATCTGGAGATCCGGCTCGACCGGGCCCGCCACCTTCTCGTCCAGTCCTCCATGCCGGTCGTGGAAGTGGCCGTCGCCTGCGGCTTCGTTTCCGCCTCCCACTTCTCCAAGTGCTATCGCGAACTCTATGCCCGCTCCCCGCAGCAGGAACGGGCGGACCGCAAACAGCTCGTCGCCGCCTGACACGGCAACGCCGGACGGAAGACCGGCGGCCGGCAGCCGGTTGGTCCGCAAAGTTGCGAGAGAGAGAGAGAGAGGGAGAGGGAGCACCCGCTCGGATCGCAAAGGGCTGCAGATCTTACTGCTCGTCCCACATCCACAGGCGCTCCTGCCACATCCTTTCCCCGATCATGCAGTCGAAGTCGTCGCTTGCCTGAGCAAGGACCACGGGCACCTCGGGGTCCCCGGTCCCGGCCAGTTCGATCACCAGCTTCCGGCGCACGGCCTCGGGAAACTGCGCCCACTCGTTGACCGGGATCATGAATGCGCCGGGACCGCCGATCACACAGCCGCTGTAGTAGCGGTCGAGATCCCGGATGTCGTAGGAAGTGCTGAAGCCCTCATTGGTCATCAGCGGCAGGCCGTTGATTGTCACGCCGGCGGCGACGAGGTCGTCGCGCGCCTGGACCACCGGCGCTCCCTGGTTGTTGGGACCGTCGCCGGATATATCGAGCACGCGGCGCATGCTCCGATAGCCGCTTTCCACAAACAGATCGGCAGCGAAATTGATGGCGCCCGAGATCGAGGTGCGCCGGGCGCTGCGCGGCGGGCTGACCATCAGCATCTCGGCGACGCGCGCCGCGTCCTCCGCGGAAGCGATGGTTGTCCACGGCACGACGAGCCGCTGGGTCGTGTCTCCCGCCCACTCGAAATAGGCGATGGCAATGCGGCCGTTGAGGCCGCTCTCGATCGCCTGGACCACCGTCTCGTGGGTAAGCGCGGCCGCATAGCCCCGGCGCTGGATTTCCATCTCGCCGGGCGACATGGAAAGCGAAACGTCGACGGCCAGGATCAGTTCGACATCGACCGCATCCTGCGCCTTTGCCTCAATCGGGCTCAGCATCGCCGCCAGCGCGGCAAGCACGCCGTAGAAGACGCGAGCGGGATGCAAAGTCCACATGGGACAAGTTTACGCCCGAGGGCCGAACGCGGCAATATGCGGTAATACCCGGCAGCCGCCACCTTGGCCGCGATCGGCCACGGCAGGCCGGAATCGCCGGTTTAACGGCTCCTCAACCATCCCCCCTCATCCCGCCTTAACCCCGCCGGCACTAGCATGGGAACGTTGGGCAAAAGGGGCATTCCTCATGTATCAGCCTGAAGAGAGCGCCCCGGGCGCAGCCACTGCGCGGGAGCGGCGTGCCGCGGGACAACCCGCAGCGCGCGTTCTGGGCCACGTCGTGCAATGCGTCGCCGCGCGCGCCGGCATTGCCGTGTCCATCGGAGGCTCCGAGACGGCTGTCGCCGAAAGCTGGACGGTCGGCAAGCTGATCTCCATCAATCTTGGCAAGACGCGCACCGTCGGCCTGATCTACGGCATTGAGCGGCCGCAGCGGCGCTGGGACGAGGACGGCAGCAACCCGATCATGGTTCTTGCCGAGCTCATCGGCGAGGTGCGCGATCTGAACGGCACGCCTGTCTTCGACCGCGGCATCACCGTCTATCCGCATATCGGCGCCATCGCCCACCGCATCCGCGCCAGCGATCTGGAAGCCGTCTACGATCTGGGCGGCCGCCCGGCTGTCACCGTCGGGCATCTGTCCCAGGACGGCGCCATTGCCGCCCGCCTTGCGATCGACGAAACGCTCGACCGGCATTTCGCCATCGTCGGTACGACCGGCGTCGGCAAGTCCACCGCGGTCTCCCTGCTTTTGCGCAAAGCCATCGAGGCACGCCCTGATCTGCGCATCCTCATCCTGGACCCGCACAACGAATTCGCCGCCGCCCTGCCCGACTACTGCGTGCGCCTTGACGGCGCTTCGCTCGATCTGCCGTTCTGGATGTTCCGGCTGGAGGAGCTGGTGGAGGTTCTTTTCCGCGGCCGCGAGCCGGTGGCGGAGGAGGTGGAACTGCTGCGCGACCTCGTCACCCGTGCGAAACACCTCTATCGCGGTCCCGGCGACAGCATGCTCAAGCGGGGCGATGGCGGCGGCATCACCGCCGACACCCCGGTGCCCTACCGCATGGCCGACCTCATTGGCCAGATCGACGAGCGCATGGGCCAGCTCGACGCCAAGACCGACCGCCCCCATTACCGCCAGCTTCGCACGCGGATCGAGGGGGCACTGGCCGATCCGCGCTACCGGTTCATGTTCGCCTCGCGCCTCGTCGAGGATTCGATCCACGAAACCATCGGGCGCATCTTTCGCGTGCCCGGTGAAGGCCGCCCGGTCACCTGTTTCGAGATGGCCGGCCTACCGTCGGAGGTGGTCAACTCGGTCTGCTCGGTCCTGGCGCGGATCGCCTTCGACCTGACCCTTTGGAGCGAGGGACGCCTGAAGCTCCTGCTCCTTTGCGAGGAGGCGCATCGCTATATGCCGGCCGACTCCAGACTCGGCTTCGCCCCGACCCGCCACGCCCTGGCACGCATCGCCAAGGAGGGGCGGAAATACGGATGCTCCCTGGGCGTGGTGACCCAGCGCCCCGGAGACCTCGACCCGGCCGTGCTCTCGCAATGCTCGACCGTGTTCGCCATGCGCCTGGCCAACGAGCAGGACCAGTCCATCATCCGCTCGGCGATCGCCGATTCTTCGGCTTCGATCCTCACCTTCCTGTCCTCCATGGGCCAGCGCGAAGCGATCGCCTTCGGCGACGGGGTGGCGACCACCATGCGCATGACCTTCGAACGGCTACCCGATTGGCTCCTGCCGGGTGTGAAGGATGCACCCGGTAAGGGGCGGCAGGCGCACGATGGCCACTCGACCGACGATATCGATCTTGAGTCGATCGTGGCGCGCATGCGCGAGACGGGACGGCGCGCGCGCACCCGCACGAGCGCCTTCGCAAGCACGGCGGAGAGCGCCCCGCACAGCGTCTATGAAAGTCCTTTCCAGCCCGCCGCTCGGCCCCGGGGACGCCTCGGGTAACCCCGGCGCCTGGAGCAGATGGAACCGCTTGGCGGCGCGCAACTGCGGCTAGAGCAGATCGAGCAGCCAAGCGGGCGAATGTGAGCGCACGCTGCTCTAACCAGGCACGGGCGTATCGTCAGGCGCAGACCCGGTCGCGGCCGAGCCGCTTCGCCTCGTAAAGCATCTTGTCGGCCCGACGATAAAAGCCTTCGGCCCCTTCCTTGCCGTCCCAGACGGCGAGCCCCATACTGGTGGTGACCTTCAGCCGCAGGTTTCCGACCTCCACGTCGAAGGCGGCGATCGCGTTGCGGATGCGTTCGCCAAGCTTGACGAGCGAATCGAAATCCATGTTCGGCGTCACGATGGCGAACTCCTCGCCGCCAAGCCGGGCCACCACGTCGTGATAGCGCGTCATGTCCTTCAGGCAGCGCGCGACCTCGCGCAGCACCTGGTCGCCCACGTCATGGCCATACGTGTCGTTGACTTGCTTGAAATGGTCGAGATCGAGCACCATCAGCCCCACTGGTTTTCTGATACGGCCGAACTCGCGCAGATATTCGCGCAGCGCATCGTCGAAGAAGCGCCGGTTCTGCGTGCCCGTCAGGCTGTCGGTCAGGGCCGCGTGCTGGAGCAGTTCGGAACGCGCGCTGAGCGATTCGGTCATCGCGCGCAACTTGCCCTCCTCACGCACCTGGGTGCGGATGAGCGGATAAATGAAGAACAGGCCGAAGACGACCGACGCGAAGAGCAGCGTACCGGTCGTCAGGAGAAGATGCGTGAACGCATCCAGGTCCGCCGCGCCACCGACGGCGGCCAGCTGGAGGGCTCTTGCGCGCACCATCCCGTAGGCGAAAAACAGGAGAACGCCGGCCCCGGAAACCAGGGCGATAAAGAGAAAAAACGCCGATTCCGCTTTGTGGAAACGCATGCCCTACCCGCTACATGCCCTTTTCACATCTTCTGGCATGAGGCGCCTTAGGGGGAGGTTAATCCGTGCGTGCAGATTCGCCGCAGTCGGCCTTCTTCCGACCGGGTTCGATTCACGCCGGCAGGCGCTCCCAGTCGGGGCCGAGTTGATGGCGGAACCAGGTCATCTGCCGCTTCGCGTATCGGCGTGTCGCCGTGCCGACATGCGCGGCGGCCTCAGCCACGCTGGCACGGCCGGCAAGGACATCGGCAAGCTCGCGCACACCGATCGCCTTCATCGCCGGCTTGTCCGCCGGCAGGTCGAGGCCAACAAGCGCGCGCACCTCTTCGAGCGCGCCTTCTTCCAGCATGCGCGCGAATCTTCGATCGATTTTTTCTGCAAGGCCGGCCCGGTCCGGCTCCAGAACGATCTTGCGCGCGGAGGCCGCCTCGACCAAAGGGGTCGAACGCCGCGCCTGCCAACAGGCGATTGCCTCGCCCGAGGCTTCAAGCACCTCGAGCGCCCGCACGATGCGCTGTCCGTCGGAGGGCCGGATGCGCTCTGCCGATTCGGGATCGGTACGAGAAAGAACCGCGTGCAGTGCCGCGCTCCCCTCTTCCGCCAGGCGCGTGCGCCAGGCCCGGCGCACCTGTGGCGGAATGTCCGGCATGGGCGAAAGCCCTTCCGTCAGCGCGCGGAAGTAAAGTCCGGTCCCACCGACGAAGATCGCTTGCCTCCCGGCCAGATCTTCCGCCTCGACGAGTGCCTCCACATCACGCAGCCACTGCCCGGTGGAATAGTCCCGGCTCGGATGGACATGGCCGTAGAGCCGATGTTCCGCGGCAGCGAGCTCCTCCGGGCCGGGGCGCGCCGTCAGAAGCCGCAGGACGGAATAGACCTGCATGGAATCGGCATTGACGATGACGCCCCCCGTCCGCCGCGCGAGATCGAGCGCCATCGACGACTTGCCGCTGGCCGTGGGGCCGGCTATCAGGGTCGCATTCTTCAGCACTGTCTTCCGGCCGGCCGCAGCGGACCTTTCCATGAAACTCGTCGCAACGCTCATCTCCGATCCCAGGGCCGCCGCCCTGACGCCCGCTACGGCGAATATGGCCAGACGGGCGCTCGGTGCAAGAGAGATCGCCTGGCTCGCCCCGGATGTCGCCTGCGACATCGTCCCCGCCCCCGGGCTCGCCGCGGCCGAGGCCGAGGCAGC
>NZ_JBHSUM010000011.1:0-65008 GCF_042660605.1 Nitratireductor sp. GCM10026969 | reverse complement strand
CGACCTGTCTTCGTCCGAAGCCTTCAGGACCCGTGACCGAAGATCCCCGCTCAGTGCTCTTCCCATCATCCACCTCCGTCAAAGTGGAGGTTGAATCAGAACAACATGACGCCGTCACATCACAATCGATTCATCAATCAAAGGACGTGCTCTAGAGCGGATCCCTGTCGACAAGGGCTACCGCGGGCATGATTACTAGGGTCACACCGCGTCGTCATTGCCGGCCAGAGGCGCGGGCTCACCACCACCATCCGCCAAGAGCACAAGCGGCGACCCGATATCGACGCCACCATCGGTCACTTGAAAACCGATGGCAGGCTTTCCCGCAACCACCTGCTCGGTAATGATGGCGACGCCGCCAATGCCAAGCCGGAGGGACATGCCCCGGAAAGATGTCATGAATTAACGCGAACGAAGGACGGTATGGCGGCTTCCTAAAACGACATGTGTTTTTGTCCTGAACTGCTGAACTCGCATTTGCCGGGCGAGCGAGGCATACCAGGATGTCTCGCTGATCCGCTCCAACTGGGTCATTTCAATTCGGACCAGTCGTCCGTCCTCGATCGTGACGATCCTGTCGGCGAGATCAACAATGCGGGGGTCATGCGTGACCATCACCGTCGACCACCCGCGACTATCCCCAAGCGCCTTGAGCATCCGCACTACCTGAAGTCCAGCATCCCTGTCCAGCGCGGCGGTGGGTTCGTCGGCGAAAACGATCTCCGGGTTCGACACTAGCGCGGCAGTGCGACGCGGTCCTTGACGACTTCAAGCATCTACTTGCCGTCTCCATTTTTTGGCCCGGTCTATTGCATCTGAGCACGCTGTTCATCGGTCCACGGTGGCAGCATCCCAACCTGAGAGGCCGCGAAGTCTGCCAGCCGTGCGACCGGCCAAATCTCTCGCAAGCCAGATATTCGGCTTTCCGCCAAGGCTGGACTTGAGGGGAGACCTTTGAAGGACGTCTTACCGGTAATCAGCATCTTGGAAAAATCGCTGCCGAAGCTCGCCGCGCCGGTTGGTTCGTTCGCATTGGTCGCTTGGTCAGTAGCGCGTGCAGCAACGCCATAAGAATCCGGGCGTGATCAGCTTGTCGGGCGGGCATGAAGAAATACAATGGCTTGCGCTGGCGTCAGTTGGTGCACCGGTGTGCCAAGAACCAGGAAGCATCACAGCAATAGTCCGGGTCGGGATTGGCGCGAATTGGTGGCCTGCCTCGGCGCACTTCTCGGCTTCGCGCACCATCTGCCTGTAGAAAGCACAACGTCGATCGACCGTTGACCAGCAGGATTGGGACGCACTTGGAGCTTCGGGGCGGATTCCGTTGCACCACCTAAAAAGTGTTTAATCCCGCATTTTGATGGTGCAATCTTTTCCCATGAATGGAAGGAGGCACTATGGGACAAGTTCACCACGGGAGCGCCACGACGACAGCGGCAGTCCGTCGAGCGATACAACATGGTCAAGAGAGCCTGAGGACACTGGCCAGGCGCTACGGGATCAACCAGAAGACTGTGGCGAAATGGAAAAAGCGCACATCGGTTGCCGATTTGCCGACCGGGCCGAAGGAACCGCATTCCACGGTGCTATCGCTGGAGGATGAGGCCGTCATCGTCGCCTTCCGCAAGCATACGCTGCTGCCGCTCGATGACTGCCTCTATGCCCTTCAGGCGACGATCCCGCATCTGTCCCGATCATCGTTGCATCGCTGTCTGGAGCGTCATGGCATCTCGCGGCTGCCCGATGTCGAAGGCGACAAGCCAGTCCGGAAGACGTTCAAGAGCTATCCGATCGGCTACTTCCACATCGACATCGCAGAGGTGCAGACGGCTGAGGGCAAGCTCTATCTGTTCGTGGCCATCGACCGGACATCAAAGTTCGCTTTCGCCCAACTCCATCTCAAAGCCGGCAAGATGATTGCGGCGCAGTTCCTGCGCGATCTCGTCGCGGCGGTGCCCTACACCATCCACACCGTACTGACCGACAACGGCATCCAGTTCACCAACCACGCCCGTCACAAATATGCGTTCCACCACATCTTCGACCGGGTCTGCGACGACAACGGCATCGAACACAGGCTCACCAAAATCAACCATCCGTGGACGAACGGACAGGTGGAACGGATGAACCGGACCATCAAGGAGGCGACTGTCAAGCGCTTCCACTACGACAATCATGACCAACTGCGCCGGCATCTTCAGGACTTCATCGACGCATACAACTTCGGGCGAAGGCTGAAGACGCTCAAAGGCCTCACACCTTACGAGTTCATCTGCAAACGATGGACTTCAGAGCCGGATCGATTCATCCTCGACCCAATCCATCAAATGCCGGAACTGAACACTTAGTTTGGGCACGCGCTGCAAGACGACGATGATCAGATCGAAGGTCAGACATCCCGGAGTCCGTCCGCCGGCCCGGGCCGGCGGACTTAGTTCGACTACCAGGGGTAGGTTTCGTTGACCGAACCGGTGAAGGTGCCTGTTGGGTCTTCGCTGCTGAGGGCCACACGAACGGCTTCGGCAGCCCCTTGCTGGACGGTCTCGGTGCCTTCGTAATTGTTGAGCGCGGTGCTGGTGAAACCCGGGGTCACTGCATTGACCTTTATACCTTCGGATTCGAGATCGATGGCAAATGCCAACGTAATGGCGTTGAGCGCGGTTTTGGAAGCGCCATAGCCCGGATTAAATGTCGCCCGATAGGGATTGGGCGTGGAATTGATGGTGAGCGAGCCGAGGGCGCTCGAGACGTTGACGATGCGTGCGGCTTCGGACTTGCGCAGCAGCGGCACGAAAGCCTGAGTAACTGCCAGGACACCAAACACATTGGTCTCCCAAATGGTCCGAACCTCTTCCACCGAGATGAGCGTTGCCCGAGAGCGCTGAATATAGTGCTCCATGGTCTCGCTTTCCTGCCCATTGGCCCGGGAGATCGCGGCATTGTTGATGAGGATGTCGAGGCGGCCGAACTGCTGTTCGACTTGTGCGACCGCGGCATCGATCGAAGCCTTGTCGGTCACGTCGAACTGGATGGGCTGAACATCTCCGTCGATGGTTTGAGCTGCGGCCTTGCCGCGGTCAAGGTTGCGCGATGCGAGCAGCACGGTGAGGCCGCTGGCAGCGAGGTCAGTTGCGATCTGAAGCCCGATGCCTTGATTGGCACCGGTGACGAGCGCGATGCGGGAGTTTGAGGTCATGATCTGATCCTGTTGCTGATTGGACCAACAGGACATGGTCATGGGCGTCTGGACGTTCTATATTCAAACGTCCAAGAAAGTGTCGTGTGAGTCCATAATGGCCGATCCCCTAGCGCAGATCGTCGGTTTGCTGCAGCCGGGCGCGCCGTTCTCCAAGTGCGTCACTGGCTCAGGACCGTGGCGAGTGCGGCGGACGCAGTCGCCCAATCCCTATTACCTCGCCGTGCTCAAGGGGAGCGTGCGTTATTGGGATCACCAGAGCGGCGAGGTGATCGTCAATGCAGGCGACTTCATCCTCATCCCTTCGGCGCAGGACTTCATGATGTGGAGCGCTGTGCCCAGCAGCGACAAGGACATGGTGACAGATCCGGTAATCTTGCCGGGAGGCGGATATCGCGTCGGCAGCGTCGATGGTCCGACCGATATGCGGGCGCTTGTCGGTTACTGTATCTTCCAGTCCGAGGATGCGGTCTTGCTATCCTCGCTGTTGCCCAAACTGGTGGTCGTGCGTGGCGAGCACCGCCTGGCCATGCTGATGCAGCTGCTGGGCGAGGAGGCTGTGGGGAATAAGCCGGGGCGGGAGGTCGTGTTGCAGCATCTCCTTGAAGTGCTGCTGATCGAGGCGTTGCGGACAACAGCCGAACCGGGCGACTCCCCGGGGTTGCTGCGCGGCCTGTCGGACGAGCGATTGGCAGTGGCAATTCGGGCCATGCATGCGGAGCCCGGGCGCGGCTGGACGGTGGCAGAACTGGCGCGTGAGGCGGCGGTGTCCAGATCGGGCTTCCACGACCGATTCCAGAGCGCGGTGGGAATGGCGCCGATGGAGTACCTGACAGCGTGGCGGCTGACTTTGGCAAAGGATTTCCTGCGCAAGCGGGAGCTGAGCGTGAACGCAATTGCCCGGCAAGTCGGCTACAGTTCGGCCAGCGCCTTCAGCGTAGCCTTCGCGCGAAGCGTGGGTGTGTCCCCGGTACTCTATGCGCGCGAGGCGGCTGCGGCATCCGCTGGCAGGGCGGCAGAGGAATTCGCAGGCGCCATCGCTTGATGGGGCTCGCCGCGCTTGTCCCTTGAAAGAGGGAGCAATCTCGAAAGGGGTCGCTGGCTTGTTGGGCGAATCTTTGCGTGTTCTCCAAGAAAATATGAAGGCATAGAACTTGAGCTGAATCTCTGCGGAGGATCGGGACTTCGGCACCGAGGCGAGAGCCGCCGTGTCGATGGCTCCGATGGCGCTCCGAAGGGGAAGGTCTCAGGGTTCGAATCGCGGGATGTGCCATCTTCTCTAGAGAGAGTTATTCCTCCAAGACTGTTGCGTCAGCTTCACGTCGGAGCGCGCGGTTCGAATGACAGAGTCCGCACAAGAGCGTTGGCGTTTTGCATGTCTCTCAGCGCGCGAAATTGGCTGGCACAAAGTTCATTTCAGCTCAGAAGGGAGACGACGCGTTCGCGAACCCAGCGCAGGCAAGGATCGTCGGAGGATCGATCGTGCCAGACCATGCAATAAGCGAATGGCGACCGGGTGTTTGCCCAGACAGATGCCGACGATCACACCTGTGCTGGCACGTCGCTCGGTCACTCTCCGGAGCTCGTTAATGTGCTGCTTTCCTCAATGGCCTTCAGAAAGTCACGCAGTCAGCCAATCAACTGCATCCGTCAGCGCTGAAGGTGGCAGCAAAATCGCTATTCCCAACCTGTCGGAGTGCCGCGAGAAATCCATCCCGACTACTGGCGGGAATGCTCGCGAGCAGGGCATTCTCTATGTCAACTACCGCCGCCGTAGCTGCCGCGAGCACTTCCTCTCCCTTGTCGGTTATGCGCAGGAGCTTCGCTCTTCGGTCACTTGGATCCGGCGTCCTGACCACCAGTCCTGATCCTTCAAGCTCGTCCAACAGGCCAACAAGGACACTTTTATCGAAAGCGCCCAATCGAGCTATCTCAAGCTGGGACGCCATGGGTTGCTCGGCGATCGCGGTGAGCACAACATAGCCACGCAATGACAGCTGGTGCTCACGCACAACCCGCTCTTCTATACTTCCTAGGCCTCGTGCCAGCCGCACCGCGCACCAGTGCAGGTCCTCCGCGAGGGCACGTGACGTGCTAGGCGCCGAGTTCGGCGGCGCTGATTTCGATTCAGGCATGGCAATCTCCTTGGGTCCACACCTAGCCCGTCGAACTTTGAAAATCAAGATAATCCGTCATTGATATAGTTTGTGAAACAAACTATATGATTTTCATATCAACCGAAGGGGCTACTCCATGACTCAAGAAATGCTCACTCCAGAGAATACAACCGTGATCCTGATCGATTATGCGGTGGGGTTCGCGAATCTGCTGCGATCCCACGACCTTTCCACCCATCTGAACAATGCGGTTGCCCTGGCAAAGCTTGCTATCAACTGGAAGACCGGGCTGGTCGTGACCAACGGCGTTCCCTCCAAGCCTACTGGTGCGCTTTATCCGGAGCTCGCCGCCGTGATCGGCGATCATCCTGTCATCGAAAGGCCGGCCCACTACAATTCCTTCCTCGACCAGAATTTCAAGGCTGCCGTCGAAGCGACCGGGCGCAAGAAACTGGTCATCGGCGGGGTCTCGACCGAAGGTTGCGTGCTTCAAACGGTTCTTGGTGCCCTGCGCGAAGGATATGAGGTCTACGTTGTGGTTGATGCCTCGGCCAGCCTGTCACGTGAGACCCACGGAGCGGCGGTGCAGCGCATGATCCAGGCGGGAGCCGTGCCCGGGACCTGGTTCTCCGTCAGCGGCGAGTTCCTTGTTGATCAGACCGCACCCCAGAGTACGATCCATCAAAAGCTGATGACCGAACATGTTCCGGAGATGAGAATGGGCGTGCTGCACTACAAGTCCGCGCAAGCACAAGCGCTCAAAGCGTGACCAGGTCATCATTCGTATTTCGATCTGCTCGCCGAGCTATGCGACATGACGAAAAACGGAACTCTGCTGCCGGGGCGATAGGCCCGGCACACCTTCAACGAACTGCTTGTTTCAGCAAGGAGCCGAAAATGATCGCGGCCAAACACCAACAAACTTTGTTCCTCATCATCATGACCTTGATGATGAGTCTCACTCTCTCCGCCTTCTTCTTTGTTCTAGAGGGCAAGCTTGCATCTATGGAACTAGGGGAGGCTGTGGTTACCTGGTTCCCGCGCTTTCTCAAGGTCTATGTCGCGGTGGTGCTCGCCGTCATTGTCATCTCGCCTTTGGCTAAGAAGCTCACCATGGCTTTGATCACCAAACCGGAAAGCGCCTAGCAGCCGCGTGGACTTCAAACCGGTGGCATTCGAGATTGGAACGGACCAAATCAGACACTGCGCATCACCGCATCTCGGCGATGTTGTAGCCACCGTCGACGAGGATGCTCTGCCCGGTCACGAAACGTGCCTCGTCCGTGTATAGCCAGACGGCCACGTCGCCGCCCTCGTCAGGCTCTCCAACATGCTTCAGCGCCGCATGGACAGCGGCGGCCGCAAACCCTTCCCGGTATGCCCTCGCTCATCGGCGTACGGGTCAGGCCAGGGCTGACATTGTTGATCCTGATGCCATCCCCACCGCCCTCAATGAGAATCGGCGCGGCCGATTCTCGTGCCGCCTCCGGTGACCAGAACCACCTTTGCCGGTCAATAGCGTCATGGTGTTCGGTTGAGTGTTCATCATCGCTTCGCCTCTCGATCCTCGTGATGACACGAAGCTAGCTAATGGGGATGTGAGGGGCGATACGTCGAACCTCGCCGAATGTTTCAATACGGCGCGGGCGGCGACCTTCGGAGATAGGCCGCAAGCTCGTCCGGCGTTCCTTTTGGGAATGCCTCCCGCAGATAATCGAGGAAGGCCGATACGCGCGCGCTCAGCAGCCGGCGCGTGGGATAGAGCGTCCACAAGGCGATCTCCGGTCCCTCCACGTCGCCCCAGTGCACCAGCGTGCCGTCAGCAAGGTCGTGAGTTACGAGCGACACGGGCAGGCGTGCGGCGCCCACACCCGTTCGTACCGCATCGCGAACCATGATGAGTGATGACAGGCTCAACACCGGATTGACCGTGATCTGCGATTTGCCCGCCGGCTTCGTCACGTTCCAGACATCGCCTTGTCTGGCCGGACCCCGAACGACGGCGGGCACAGCCGACCCATTTGCCGGCGGTGTCATGCAAGGGCTCGCCACGACCACCAGCCGATCGCGAAGGAAGACCCGTCCGACGAGGCTCTCATCCGGCTCCGGGTTGACGCGGATCACCAGGTCATAGGCTTCCTCGACCATGTCGACGGACCGGTCTTCGGTCGTCACCTCAAGCCGGACCTCCGGGTGTTTGAGCGTGAAACCGGCGGCGAGCTTGCCCATCGCGGTTTGAGAGAAGAGCAGAGGTGCGCTGATGCGCAATCTGCCCCGCGGGCTGTGCCCACCCGACGCGATTGTGGAGGCCGTCTCGTCAAGTTCGGTGAGCAGTTGGCTCGTCCGCTCGAACAGCGCCCGTCCCTCCTCGGTCAGCTTCAGCGCGCGTGCGCCCCGCTCGAACAGGCGAAGCTCAAGGCTCGCTTCGAGTTCCGCAACGCGGCGGGACAATGTCGCCTTGGGGCGCCCCGCGGCTCGGGATGCCTTTCCGAACCCGCCATGACGAGCGACCAGGTTGAAATCGGCGAGGGCAAGAAGATCCATGATCTGTTCCACCAGTGAGACGGTCTGTCCATATATAGCGTCTATCGCATTAAATGTGGATCGCTAATTTGAGAACAAGCAAACAACTGAACTCAAGGAGCAACACCATGACCATTCTCGTAACCGGCGCGACCGGCAATGTCGGAAGCAATGTCGTCGAACAGCTCGTCAGCCGCGGCGCCGATGTCCGCGCTCTTGTCCGCGACCCGTTGAAGGCAAGCCTCCCCGGCGGCGTCGAAATCGTCCAGGGCGACCTGCTCGACGTCGACTCGCTGCGCGGCGCCATGAAGGGCGTCTCCACGCTGTTCCTGCTGAACGGCGTCGTCGCCGACGAGTTCACCCAGGCGCTGATCGCGCTCAACGTCGCCCGCGAAGCCGGGATCGAGCGGATCGTCTATCTGTCGGTGATCCACAGCGACATCTACGTCAACGTGCCGCACTTCGCGGGCAAGTTCGGCGTGGAGCGGATGATCGAGCAGATGGGGATGGGCGCCACCATCCTACGCCCCGCCTATTACATGGACAACGAAATCACGATCAAGGACGCGATCACCGGCTACGGCATCTATCCCATGCCGATCGGCGACAAGGGCCTCGCGATGATCGACGCCCGCGATATCGGCGAGATCGCCGCGATCGAGCTGATCCGTCGCGAAGAATCGCCCACGCCGCTCCCGCTCACCCGCATCAATCTGGTCGGCCCGGATACGCTGACCGGCGCGAGCGCCGCCGCGATCTGGAGCGACGTTCTCGGCCGCGAGATCGCCTATCCGGGCGACGACACCGCCGGGTTCGAGCAGAACATGCGCCAATTCATGCCGGGTTGGATGGCCTTCGACATGCGCCTGATGGCCGAACGCTTCGTGTCCGACGGCATGCTGCCCGAGGCCGGCGATGTGGACCGGCTCACCACGCTGCTCGGCCGTCCGCTGCGCTCCTACCGCGATTACGTCGTGCAGATCGCCGGCTGACGGCCACCAATCCACACCAACAAGGATAACTGAAATGATTTATTCGACCGCTACCGTACCGGTGAACCCGGAAGGCGAAACCAGACTGACCCGCGAGCAGGTCTGGAAGGGCCTTGAGCTCAAGGCCCGCGACGCCCGGCTGTTCCTTCCGCCCGGCCTCTGCACCCGCTGCGACGTCACGGAGGAGAGCGCGACGCACTTCGTCCGTGACGCCACGATCGCCGGCGCCGACCTGCGCGAGATCATCGTGCTCGAGCCGCAGCGCAAGGTCACCTTCTTCCAGGCGACCGGCCCGCGCGAAGGCGCCATCGTCAACGAATTGTTCGAGGACGAAGCAGGCGCGCTTCAACTCAAATTCTACTGCTATCTCGGGCTGCGCGACAAGGAGCCGAACGGCCCCGAGGAACAGGCCGAGCAGAAGCAGTTCGACAGCGACAAGGGCTACAAGGCTGCTCTGCTGTCCACGCTGAAGCGCACCCGCGAGATGCTCGCCGAAGGCAAGCTCTGATCCTCGCGCTCCCCCTCATCCAGTAACTCAGGAGAACTCCCATGACCGATCTCTGGTCCCCGATTACGCTCGGCAGTCTGCAACTGCCGCATCGCTTCGCCATGGCGCCGATGACCCGCAGCCGGGCCAAGCCCGACGGCACGCCCGGCGACCTCGCACCCGAATACTATTCCCAGCGCGCGACGATGGGCCTGCTGATCACCGAAGGAACCCAGCCGTCCGCGGACGGGCAGGGCTATCCGAGCACGCCAGGAATCTACACCGACGACCATGTGGCCGGATGGCGCAAGGTGACGGACGCCGTCCATGCGGCCGGAGGCCGGCTGTTCGTTCAGCTCATGCACGTCGGCCGCAGGTCCCATCCGGAAAACACCGAGCATCATCGCCAGCCGGTCGCCCCTTCGGCGATCGCCCCGGGTGAAGACATGTTCACCAGCAAGGGCATGCTGCCGGTTCCGGAGCCCCGCGCGCTCACCACCGCCGAGGTTCGGCAGACCGTCGCCGACTACGCCTATGGCGCCGCTTGCGCGATCGAAGCCGGCGCGGACGGCGTCGAAGTCCACGGCGCGAATGCGCCAGCATCGCGGCGTTCGCCGAAAAGCTCGTCACCGATTTTCCCGGGCTCAACGTGCTGTTCAACAGCGCCGGCATCATGCGCATGGAAGGGTCGCTCGACAAATTCCGCGATCTGGGCGACGCCGAGGCCTCGGTCACCAGCAATCTGCTCGGCCCGATCCGGTTGACCAATGCGCTGATCGAGCATCTGGGCCGCCAGAGCGTCGCGGTGATCGTCAATGTCAGCTCGGGCCTCGCCTATGTGCCGCTGGTGATCGCCCCGACCTATTCGGCGATCAAGGCTGCGATCCACAGCTACACGGAATCGCTCCGTGCGGTCCTGAAGGGCAAGATCGAGGTCATCGAGCTGGTGCCGCCCGCGGTGCAGACGACCCTGACCCCCGGCCAGCAGGATAACGAACGCTTCATGCCGCTCGACACGTTCGCCGACCAGGTGATGGCGCGTTTCCAGCAGACGCCCACGCCGCGCGAGATCCTGGTGGAAGGCGTCGATTCATGCGCAACGCCGAGGCCGAGGGGCGCTTTGACGATACGCTGGCGGCGATCAACCCGTTCCTCAAATAGGCGCAACCGGCCGGACCGCGATGGCGCGATCCGGCCATGGCTACCCGCTTCTCGGCCGCCGTCGACCTGAGACACTGCGTCTCCCGCCGCTGCCCGAAACGGGCGAGCGCGATCCAGCATCAAGCACAAGGAACAAGGACAAGGACAAAAGCGATGACCGTTATAACCCACGACGAAAGCCTCAAGGACCGGGTGGTGATGGCGGCGATGCGGGCCGCGCTGGCGGTCTCGCCTGCACCGGAGCCCAAGCCGGAGAGCCGCGCCGCATACGACAAACTCATGGCCCAGGGTCCAACCGCAGCCTCGGTCGAGATGAGTCCCGGAGAGGTTGACGGCATTCCAGGTTGGTGGTGCCGGCCAGCGAACGCGGCGCCGCGGCAGGCGATCCTCTACCTGCATGGTGGAGGCTATGTGGTCGGCTCTGCTGCCGCCTATCGCGGGCTCGGCAGTCAGATCGCCGAGCGCACGGGCGTGGCCACCTTCGTGGCTGACTACGCGCTTGCACCGGAGCGCCCTTTCCCCGCCGCCTATGACGATGCGCGGCGGGCGCTGGACGCGTTGATGGCGGTGAACGACGGAAAAGTTGCCGTCGTAGCGACTCTGCCGGAGGCGGACTTGCCCTGAGCTTGCTGGTCAATCGACATGCAGGGCAGGCGCGGCCGGTCGCCGCGGCGGTTTTCTCGGCCATGATCGACACAACCCTGTCCAGCCGCTCGCTCAAGACCCGTGCGGACAGAGATCCGATCTTGTCACGTGAGACAGTGCAGATGGCGGTGCAATTCTACCTCGGCGTCGGCGATCCATCCGATCCCCGCGTGAACGCCTTGTCAGGGGATTTTTCTGGCCTCCCGCCGATCCGTATCGACGTCGGGGACGAGGAAGTGTTGCTGGACGATGCGTTGCAGTTCCACGAGCACGCGGAACGGAGCGGGCAAGCGTGTGACGTTCACGTCTGGAAGGGCATGATGCACGTCTTCCCTGCAAGTGTCGCGACGCTGGAGGCGGCTACGGAGGCACTGAACGATGTGGCTTCGTTCCTGCGGCAAGAGCTCGGCCGAACGGCAGCGCCGCTGCCCGTCTAGCCGGCCCGTTGAACAGCAGGAGCTGAATGGATGTTCGACACCAAGGTAGCCATTCTCGTGCTTGACGAACTCGAGCTGTGGCAGAAGCTCAATGTCACCGCGTTCCTGGCTACCGGGATCGCGGGGAGCGCCCCGGAAGCAATGGGGGAGCCCTATGTGGATGCGGCGGGAGCTCGCTACGCCTCGCTGCTGGGCCAGCCAATCATGATCCTGGCGGCTGACCGGGGCACGCTGCTCCGCGCGTGGCGGCAGGCGCAGGAGAGGGGCCGGATATGCGCCGCATATGTCGAGTCGATGTTCTCGACCGGGCACGACGCGGCCAACCGCGAGGCTTTCCTTTCCGAACCCGCGGAAGAGCCGGCGTTGGTGGGCATCGCGCTCCGCGGGGCCAGGAAGGACGTGGACAAGGCGACCAAGGGAGCCAAGCTTCATCCGTGAGTTCGATCACCTCGGGGCCGCCCGGTCAGCGGCTAGTATCGATCCCCGCGAGAATGAGGTCGATACCCGCCATGAACTGTTCGCGATCGTCGTGTTCGGGCAGGAGCGGTGCGACGTGGTGGATGAATGGGTGCTGCTCGGGGTCGAGCTCCACCCACTTGGCAGCAACGGCTCTCAAGGCGGTCGCTCGATCGCTTGCGTCGCGAAAATGACGGGAGGCGACCGCATATTGCGCGGCAAGACCAAGCATGAAGCTCAGCAACGCCGTCGCGGCGTTGAAGCGCCCTCTCTCGGGGACGCCGAGCGCGACGACCTGCGTGCCTAGCCCTTCCAAGATACGCAGAACCGCATACTGAAACGGATTCCCCGATAGCTGCGCTCCTGCCCAAGGATGGCTGTCGATGGCGTCGAACACTCCCTGGGAGAGGGCGCGGATAGCCTCCTGTGGAGACAGTCTTTCGACGTCCTGCGGTTCGAACCGGACGATGACCTGATCGGTAGCCGCCGCCAGCAGTTCGTCTTTGTCGGCGACGTGCCAGTAGATGGCGCCACTGCCGGTCGCTAAGCGCGCGGCCAGTGCACGGAAGGTGAGGCCGGCATCCCCCTCCTCATCCAGAATGTCGATCGCGGCCTGCACGATCCTGTCCTTGGAGAGCGCACTCCCACGCCGCCCCGACGGTTGTGTGGAATCAGTCATGCCCCTTCTTGACACACCTGGAACGCTGTTCCAATTGTGGAGGAGTGGAACGCCGTTCCATTAATTTGTGGAGTAAAGCATGACCTCTGTCACGATCATTGGTGCGGGCCTTGGTGGACTGGTCCTCGCGCGCATCCTTCACCTCAATGGTATCCCGGCGTCGATCTACGAAGCCGACCCATCTGCTGATGCCCGCAAGCAAGGCGGCCAGCTCGACATCCACGCCGAGGATGGCCAAGCCGCGCTCGCTGCTGCGGGTCTGAGCGAAGCTTTTCAGGCGATCATCCATGAAGGCGGTCAGGCGACGCGCCTGGTCGATGCTCAAGGCGTGTTGTTGTTCGAGCAGGGTGATGACGGTTCGGGCGGCCGTCCGGAGGTGCTGCGAGGGGACTTGCGTCGCATCCTTCTCGAGTCCTTGCCTCAAGATGCGGTTCAATGGGGACGCAAGCTCACTGCCGTCGCTCCGCTAGGTCGCGGGCAGCATGCCCTGACCTTCGAAGATGGAACGAGCGTTACAAGCGATCTGCTCGTCGGCGCAGATGGTGCCTGGTCCAGCGTGCGCTCGCTGCTTTCGGATGCTGTGCCGGCGTATCTCGGCACTTCCTTCGTCGAAACGTGGCTCCTCGACGTGGACATGCGCCATCCCGCAACAGCGGAAATGGCGGGTGAGGGCGCCATGTTCGCGCTTGTGCCCGGTCAAGGCATCTTCGTCCATCGTGAGGCCGGTGCCGTCCTCCACGCCTATGTGGCACTGACCCGCCCGCTCGACTGGTTCGAAGCCATCGACTTTTCCGAACTCGCGATCGCCAAGGGGCGGATTGCGGCCGAGTTCAAGGGGTGGGCGCCGGAGCTCACAGCCCTCATCACCGCTGCGGACACTCCGCCGGTGCTGCGGCCGCTCCACGCGCTGCCTACGGGACATCGGTGGGCACGGGTGCCGGGGGTGACGCTCATCGGTGACGCTGCACATCTCGCGCCGCCGGCAGGTGAGGGCGCGAACATGGCGTTGCTCGACGGTGCCGAGCTCGCGGCCGCCATCGTGGCGCACCCGGACTCGGTCGAGGCGGCGCTCGCGGCCTTCGAAGCAGCGATGTTCCCACGCGCCGAGGCTGCAGCCGCGGTTTCGCACGAGATCCTGGCGCACTGCCTGGATGATCGAGCTCCTTTCGGGTTGATCGACTTCTTCCAAAGCGCAGCGCGTCAGGCGTAAATCCGACTGCTCCGCTCCACCGAGTCTCCAACCTCGATCCTCAGGAACGGACGAGACCTTTCCAGATCAATTCGCCGACGACAGGTTCTGCAACTCGGCAAAGGCGTGATCGAGATGATCGGCCAGTCCTGAAGCAGGATCAGCAAACCACGACCTGAACGCGTAGCTCAATACGGCCAGTCCGGCCTGAGCCGCCAGGTCGGCTCGCTTGGGCTCAACCCCGTGCTTCCGCAATGCATCGGCTACCGCGTGCACGAGCGCGGCATGCTTGGCGAGCTCACGTTCCTGCAACGCGGGGGTTGCGGCGATTATGTGCTGTCGGGGTTCGGATACCCGGCGATTCTGTTCGAGCGGTTCGACGATGGAAGAAAATGCCTGCCGGAGCATCTCGATCGGGGGGAGCCCGAGCGGCAGCTTCGCGATAGCGTCGGAGAGCGCGGCGCTCAGGGTGCCCTGGCCATCGAAGAGGACCTCGCGCTTGTCGGGAAAATGACGAAAGAACGTCCGCTCGGTAACGCCCGCCCGCGCGGCGATCTGGGCGGCCGTGGTCTGGTCGAAGCCATTCTCGCTGAACAGCTCGAGCGCAGCAGTCATCAAGCGTTTGCGGGCGTCTTCGCCATTGCGTGGCATGGGATGAGCATAATGTATTGTCAGTCGCTGACGTTTTGATAGGAGATCGGCAATGCGTGTTTTCGTCACCGGGGCAACGGGTCTGATCGGTTCGGCATTGATGGGCGAACTCACCCGGCACGTGTCCGTCGTCAGGGTTTTTGGGACAATTTCGGCGTGAGCTAACGGAGGCTCTGGCCCATCAGGGTTGTCATTTTAGGCGGCCGCTTCACGATGAAGCAAGCGGCGTTGTTTGATGGTTTCGCGTTTGATCCTTTCCCTTTCCAGCGTGATGATATCGCCGCGCCCGAAGTAGACGTCGGCGGGGGTGAGGTTGCCGAGGCTCTCGTGGTAGCGGCGATGGTTGTAGTGCTCGACGAAGGCCTCCACCTGCCGCTCGAGATCGCCAGGCAGAAAGTAGTTTTCCAGCAGGATCCGGTTCTTGAGCGTCTGATGCCAGCGCTCGATCTTGCCCTGGGTCTGGGGATGAGACGGTGCTCCGCGGGTGTGCTCCATGCCTTTGCCGGACAACCAGGCGGCCAGATCGGAAGAGACGTAGGACGGGCCGTTGTCGGACAGGAGCCGCGGCCGCTGTACCACCCTGGTGCTGTCACAGCCGGAAGCCTGCAGCGCCATGGTCAGCGTGTCGGTGACGTCCTGCGTCTTCATCGTGGTGCATAGCTTCCAGGCGATGATGACCTTCAGATAGGTGAAGTCGGTCTGCCAGAGCTGGTTGGGCGCCGTCGTCTTATCATGGAACTCGTTGGCGGCCTTGATGACGATGAAGGCTGGGCTGGTGATCAGGTCATGGGCCTTGAGAAGGCGATAGACGGAGGATTCCGACACGAAGTAGCCCTTGGTGTCGGTGAAGGTGACCGCCAGTTCGCGTGGCGACAGCTCCGGCTCGTTCAGCGCCAGCTCGATGATCTGATCGCGCGTCTCCTCGGGAATGCGGTTCCAGACCCGGTTCGGCCGAGGCCTGTGGTCTTCCAGCGCATCGACGCCGCCGGCACCGGGGAATGCCGAGCTTCTGCAATGTGCGCCGCGCCGACAGGTGCGATCGCTCGACCAGCCGGATGATCTCGAGCTTCTCGGATGCGGGATACCTCATTCGTCGTCTCCCCCATCCGCGATCATGCTTTTTTTAAGCAGTCTAAGCTCCAAGGCCTGTTCGGCGACGACCTCCTTCAGATTGCGCGCCTCCTTGCGCAGCACCTTCACCTCATCGCTGGTCGCGGCGCGCGCCGTATCGCCTGCCAGCCGCTTCTTGCCCGCTTCGAGGAATTCCTTCGACCAGGTGTAATACAGGCTCTCGGCTATGCCTTCGCGGCGGCATAGCGCTGCTATCGACTCCTCGCCGCGCAGGCCTTCCAGCACGATGCGGATCTTCTCCTCCGCCGAGTACTGCTTGCGGGTCGCGCGGCGGATGTCCTTGATGACCTTCTCGGCCGACGGCCTCGTCGCTCCCGGTTTCTGTCTCATCTTCGCTCCTATGAAGGGCTACGATGAGCCAGAAATCCTCCCTTCCCAGTTAAGCCGCTTTGGTCCCATCAGTGCTGACGCCGGACAGTCGGGGACAAAGCGTATTTGCTCCCATTCCTCCTCGACGCTCGGCCAATCTTCGGGCTTCGTCACCGATGCGTCACCAACGTTCACCTGCCCGAGGATCGCCGCCAGTAGGTATATCCACTCAAACTCGAGGTTCATCATCTCGATTTGCAGTTCCTTCATTTTCCCCATAGCTAATCCTCGAATGATCTCATGCAGGGCAACATAATAGAGATTGTCAGTCAGACAGTAGATCGCGGGTGCCCGAATGGTGCGCAAGGCAGCCGCCGCGAAGACCGTTCAGTGCCGATCTGCAACATTTTATTGCCATGGCTGGAGCGGGGCCGCCAACGGAACGGAAGTCTGCGGACCGGACGACATGCTGCGCTATTTTCGCAATGATCTGGCAGCCAGGGGCGTGCTGGATTTCGAGATTTTCTTCGAGCGGTTCACCGCCCCCGGCGAAGCGCCATCGGAGATCTTCAGCCCCGGAAGGTCGTCTTCAAGTAGTAGGATAAGACGGTCACATGGACGCCTGGCGACGGCTTGCTGCTGGATCTTGCCGAAAAGAACCGGCTGACGGTACCTGCCGGTTGGCGGATCGGACAATGCGAAAGCTGTGCGGTGTCCGTAGTCGCCGGCGAATTCGGCTATTACACCGATGTAGAGGACACGGAAGCCGACCGCTGCCTCTACTGCGAGGCCTATCCCTTGAGCGACACCACTCTCGACATCTAGGAATCGTCAGAACGACTTTCTCGCACCGCCTGCTGCGCCCTGATTAACGTCGAGAGGCGTCAGCGAGAATCCGAGCACACTTTGCGCCAGCGCATTGGAGAATCGGTGAGCGAACGGGAGAGGCCCCGGCCTATCGCGTAGCGCGACGGAAAGCCCGGGTGTCATCCGATTGAGGTACTGGCGAATATCCTTGCCGGACATGTCATGGCCGCCGGAATTCAAGATGCGGGCTGGCAAGGTGTCGGCCTCGACCGCGAGCAGGAAGAGGCGCGCGGCGTCCTCGTCGGAGATAAGACTGATGCGCTGTTCCGGCGAAAGCGGAATCTCGATGCTCGTGCCGGGTTCCGGCCGCTCGCACAGCGCCGAGGTCCACTTGGTAAATCCATGGCGGCGGCCCGGTCCAAATATGACGCTGAAGCGAAAGCCGCAGACTTCGATCCGCGACGCATATTGCGCGATTAGCACTTCGTCGAAGGCCTTCATGGCACCGTACAGTTCGGTGTGGTGCGGCGGCGGGCAGCCGTCCTCCTCGGCGATCTCCCGGTCGCCGTAATAGTCTTGGCTCGGACCGTAGGCGCCGATGGAGCCGGCGTGGAGATAGCGCCTGACCCCGGTCTCTAATACAGCGTCGAGGCAATTGATTTGCCCCGAGAGATTGACGGCGACCGCGCGTCCGGGATTGGCCGCAAGCGCGGGGCCGACCACATAGGACAGGTTGATGATCTGTGAGGGCCGGATACTGCCGACTGTTTCGAATACGGCCTTCCGGTCCGCGACGTCGAGGCTGATGACACTACCTTGCGCCGCGGTGCCCTCCGAAGAGGCAATGTCGGCGGCTACGACCTTCAGCCCGGCCCCGCGAAGCGTTCTGCACACGACGCGGCCGAGGAAGCCGTCCCCGCCGATGACGAGGATCGGGCCGCCGGGCCCGGAGATCGCCGGTTGTGTCATGGACGCAGGACTTTGAGGAGGCGTCTGTCTTCCTTGTCGAACCCGCCGGCATAGACCGACGACGTCATGAAATGCGCGCCGAGGATTTCCGGCTCCATGTCCGCGATGGGATCGAAGACCGTCGAGTACAGGTTCATCTCGACGCGCCCGGGAATGGGATCGGTGTAGGCGAGAGGCGTCTTGCGGTAGACGACGTCCTCATAGGCCGGCTCTGGCCGTTCCGGATGCGGCAGACCATCCGGTTCATAGCGCCATGTCGCCTATTGTCGTGATCTCGGTGGCCGAGGAAGCCGGTCTGATCCTGCAACTGGGCGACTGGATCCTCAGAGAAGCCTGCAGAATGCTCGCGAGAACCGACCTCCCGTTAATGTCGGTGAATGTTTCCGCCGTGCAGCTTCGCGACGAGCATTTCGCCGAGCGGTGCCTCGCTATACTCCGCCAAGAAAACGTCGCGCCGAGGCGCATCCAATTGGAAGTCACGGAAACGGTGCTGATCGAAAATCCGGATCTCGCAATCAAGACTTTCGAGGTGCTGCGCAAAGCCGGAGTCTCGATCGCCATCGACGACTTTGGTACCGGCTACTCTTCGATGAGCTATTTGCGAAACTATCCAGTGGACCGTCTGAAGATCGACCGTTCCTTCGTGCAGGCACTCTCGGAAAACGATCAGGGCCGCGCGATCGTCGGTGCGATGCTCGATATGGCCCATGCATTGGAACTGCAGGTGATAGCAGAGGGCGTGGAGACCGCCGAACAGTGCAAGCTTCTGCGCTCGCTCGGCTGCCGGGAAATGCAGGGATACCTCTTCTCGCGCCCCCTCGATGGCGCGCAATTCCTGAACGATCTGCAGCAGGGACTGAAAGTATCCGCCTGAACGGTGGGCGGAAACGCCGCTTCTAGATTGGGAGAGGCGCGAGGCCTCTCCCTTGGCGTTTCCGCGCCGGTAGCGGATAATTGCGTGCCTTTGGATGCGGGCTGCGATTGAAGAACTGCATCATGTGGGCGCATTCGATGCCCGTGAAAAGTAACCACTTGGTAAGGCTGTGAAACCGCCGAGTTGCACTGGCGGAACCTTGTTGTCTACACTGGGTTAATCCAGAGGAGGAGGAGCCGGACCGAAATGATGACGATTCCTTATCTTGCTGGAGCCCGGGAGATATTCTTCTGGAGCGCGATATGAAGACCGATTCGGGGCCTTCGACTGCGCTTATTGCGGATGATGATGAATTTTTCCGAATTGCGCTGCGGACGATCCTGAAGAGCGAACTGGGGTTCGCGGAGGTGATCGAGACGGGATCGCTTGAGGAGGCGGTCGAACAGCTTACCGTAAACGACGAAATTGCCCTGGCACTCTTCGACTTGGCGATGCCGGGCATGAAGGATGCTGGTAGCCTGGAGGCGGTCCGTGATTTTCGCCGTGATATGCGCATCGCCGTCGTTTCCGCGTCGACCAGGAAATCCGACATGCTGACGGCGCTGTCCGCGGGGGTCCATGGTTACGTGCCCAAGGGGCTGGGCGCCGCGGAACTGGCCGCGGCCCTCGGGCGCGTCTTGGACGGAGCCATCTATGTCCCACCCGAGATCGCTGCTCGCGACAAGAGCGATGAGGTGAGGGAGGAGCCGGAGCCGTCGAGGGAACCGGAAAGCCGCGTCATCGGCAGCCTGACGCCCCGACAGCGGGATGTCCTGGTCCTTCTCGTCGACGGCCTTTCGAACAAGGAGATCGCGCGCAAGCTGCAGCTCGGCGAGGGAACGGTGAAAATCCACTTGGCCGCACTGCTTCGCAGCCTTGGTGTCAGGAACCGCCAAGCCGCCGCCGCCACCGGGGCCAGGCTTCTTTCAAACCGGCAAGGGGAGTCCCGCTAGCCGCATGCCCACGGGTGCCAGTAGGCCATCTGGCCGAATAGGCGATACCGGGAAAGAGGTGCAGACTTGAGATACATAATAACAGCGGGCGAACGATGCAGTCAGTCACCACCTGCCGGAGAAGCGCGGCATACCTGAGGTTGGAAGCGGAACAATCCCGGCACCGCGTCGCCTCAAAGCCGCAACTGCGATCTCCTGATCTCACCCGTCGCGGCAAAGGTGGGACTCGACGTCGCTCCGCTTGTGAGACGTTTACTGGCCCGCAGCATGATAACGCTTATGGAACGCCACAGAATGGACGATCCGGCGCTTCTGCTCGAGTGCCTCGAATTCGACCCGACGCTGGCTGGTGAGATCGTATCGGGGATGACCATCGGCGAGACATATTTCTTTCGCGATCCCGGCCAGTTCGATCTCATCCGCGATGAGGTGCTGCCGGAACTGCAGCGAGCGCGACCGGCAGGCTTACCCTTGAAGATATGGAGCGCAGGGTGCTCGACGGGCGAGGAAGCTTATTCGCTCGCGGTACTCGCCGAGGAGATGGGTCTCGGCGACAAGGTGCAGATTACCGGAACCGACGTGTCCGGCAGTGCCCTGCGGAAAGCTGCGGCTGCGCGTTATGGCCGACACTCGCTGAGGGGTGGGGCGTCGAACCGCATGAGCCCCTACCTCGTCCCATGTGGAGAACAACTGCGTGTGAGTGAACACTTGAGAAGCCGGATCCGGTTCGGCAATTTTTGTCTGGGCAGGGACGAACTCCCTTCTCCGGCCCAAGGTCTCGCCGATCTCGACCTGATTGTGTGCCGCAACGTACTCATCTATCTGATGCCGGACATGGTGGAGCGCATCGCGCGCCAGTTCTATCAATGCCTCGGAACGGGGGGCTGGCTCCTGCTTGGCCCCTCCGATCCGCCGCTTTGGGAGTATGCTCCATTCACCACGTTCACCGCACGCGCGGGCGTTCTCTACCGGCGCAACCCGGTAATGCCGGAGCCCGGCACACTAGTTCGCGGTAACACGTCCGTCCGTTCAAAGCCGTCAATTCCCACCCTCTACGATGGTTGTCCGGCATTGGAACGCATTCGCGACATGGAGCCTGTCGGCAGCCGGCTGAAAGAAGCAAGCCTGACGCCCGGCGAAGGCCCGATCGTGCGCCGCATTCTGTCGACGCTGCACGGGGGAGCAACGGACGTGGCCGCAGCGCTCGCCGCCGAAGCGACCGGAAAACACCCCCTTTCAGCCAGGCTGCACCATCTCCACGGCCTCGTCCTGATGGCGTTGGGGCAGTACGAGAACGCAGCCGCCGCACTCCGGCAGATTCTATATCTGAACAGGAGCCTCCCCGTCGCACATTTCCTCCTCGGAAAGTGCTGCCTGCCCAATGACCGCAAGGTTGCCCTTCGCGCCTTCGAGACGGCTCACGCGCTCTGTGCGGGCCGTCCGCCCGACGAGCGTGTGGAACTGATGGAAGGCTTCAGCGCCGGCCAGTTCGCCGCCCATATCGGCCGCGAAATTGCCGCTTTGAAGCGCTCGCTACAGGATGGGGCTGATGCCGGTTGAGAAAAAAAGAGGGCGCGCGGTCGATTGGGCCGTTGTCCGCCAGAGGCTGGAGACGAGCATGAATGCGGTCACCAGTCTCCAGGATCCCGCCGACGAAGCGCGACGACGCAAGATCGAGGCACGGGCCAAAGCCCTCGAACGCTCGCGCACCCAGGGCCCGAGCGACATTCCGGCGGTGGGATCGGTCCATTTCGATCTGGGCGGTAAGCGGTTCGCCATGGAGGCGCGTTACGTCCACGAGCTGGTTCCGATGCGGTGGACCACGCACCTTCCGCGTGCGCCGCGCTTCGTAATCGGTCTTTACGATTTACGTGGGCAGGTGTTTCCCGTCTTCGATCTGCAGGTACTTCTCGCCCCGACAACAGGTGCATCACTCGTCGCGAACTGGGGCATTGTCTGCGGCCAGCATCGGCCAGAGTTCCTGATTGCAACTTCGGGCATGGCGACAATCGCGCCCGACGTCCCGCAGCCGGTCGCTCCGGCGGAAACAGACGCGTCCGCGGGGTGGATACGCGGGATAGCCGGTGACGGAACCATCATCGTGGACGGCGCAGCGCTGGTTACGGACCGGCAATTGTTTCTCGAAGACCAGAAAAACACTTCCCAGGGTGGGGGAAAGGAAAAGGGACAATGAGCATTCTGCGAAGGCGGAGTCTCTATGGCACGCTTGGCGTGCCGATGGTTTTCTTCGTCGCAGTCTGGGCGGTTTTCATAAGCTTCGGGCTGGTGACCCTCGAGAGGGTCCGCTCCGACATCGTGGTGACGTCCTATCTGGGCAGGGAGCATGTCTTCTACCGGCTGCTCTACTTGGCGTCCCGTTTGCCGGAGTCAGACGGCGACGAGACCGTCGCCTCCGACATGCGTGAAGCCATGAACCGCAACGAGCGGATGCTGTCCACGCTGATCAATGGGAGCACCGAGCTTCGACTACCGCCGACGACGGATCCGCATGTATTGGCGGAACTCGAGGAAAGTCGCCAGTATTGGCTGACCACCGTGAGGCCGGCCCTTGAGACCGCCATCGTGAATGCTCCTCTGACCAGCGGAGAAATGGACAGCCTGGAGCGTCTTGTGGGGGCGTATGTGACTCGGCTGGATCGGCAGATCCGCTTCATGGAGCAGACCGCCGGCGCGCGGTTGTGGCAGGCCCGTCTCCTACTCGTCGCCTCCTCTGCCGTCGTGGTGCTCGGCTTTTTCACGATGCTGCTCCTGATCCACCACTTTGCACAACGTGCAAAAATGTTGCTGGAAACGGCGCAGGAGATCAGTGCCGGGAACATGGACAGGAGAGCGCCCGAGAAAGGTGCGGATGAGCTGTCGCAACTCGGGGCGTCGTTCAACAGCATGACGGCCAAGCTCCTGGCCATGATCGACAGCGAGCGGAACGACCGGACAAGGCTCGAAGGGCTTGTCGCAACGATCGCCGACACGGCCGAGAAGCTCTCTTCTTCCGCAACCGAGATTCTCGCCGGCGCGTCACAACAGGTCGAGGGAATGCGCGAGCAGTCGACAGCGGTCACGCAGACGACCACGAGCGTCGACGAGGTGCTGCAGACCGCGGAACAGGCAACAAAGCGGGCCGAAGCGGTCGCCGCCTCGTCGGAGGCGGCGGTGAATGTCAGCAGCGCCGGGCGTGAGGCCGTCGATGAATCCGTGGCCGTCATGAATGCGGTCAGCGAGCGGACCGAAGCGATCGCCGGCGACATCCTTGCGCTAGCCGAAAGCAACCAGGAGATCGGCGAGATTATTACGGCGGTGACCGAGATTGCTGATCAGACCAACCTGCTTGCCCTCAACGCGGCAATCGAAGCCTCCCGTGCGGGCGAGCACGGGCACGGCTTCAGCGTTGTCGCAACGGAGATCAAGGCCCTGGCCGGTCAGTCCAAGGCCGCTACGGACAAGGTCCGCCGAATTCTCCTGGATATCCAGAAGAGCACCAACGCAGCGGTCATCGGGATGGAAGAGGGGGCGAAAAGCGTCAGCCGAGCCTTGGAAAAGGTGAACGCGGCCGGCGAGACCATCCGGCAGCTCGAGAGCATCATTGCCGATGCTGCGAGATCCGCCGCCCAGATTGCTGCTTCCGCCGGCCAGCAGAGGACGGGCATGAAGCAGATTCACGAGGCGATGCACCACATCCAACAGACGAGCGCGCAGAATCTCGCTGCGGTCCGTCAGGCGGAGCAGGCGGCCAGGGACCTCAACCAGCTCGGAGCCCGCCTGAAGACGATGCTGGACGGACGCGGGGAATGAACATGGCGAAAGGCCAGATCGATCGGCAACTGCTGGAGTTGTTCACCCGGGAGATGCAGGAGCGCGCGCGCGAGCTCGAGCATCTGCTGCTTTCCCTCGAGGGGCTTCAGGAGGCGCAGGCACGGCGAAGCGTGACGGAAAGGCTCCTGCGCATTGCACACAGCCTGAAAGGCGCCGCCGGTCTGGTGGAGGTGCGTCCGGTCGAGCTCATCTGTCACAAGATGGAAGATATGCTTACGCTCCACATGGGCAGTGAGCGTGCTGTGCAAAAGGAGGACTTGGACGCCCTCCTGGCTGCGGTGGACGCCATCAGCGAAACCGCCATGAGATTGGATGGAGGCGCCGGCATTGACGCTGCACCGATCGAGTCTGCGCTCAGAAAGGTAGACGCCAGGCTGAAGGAGAGGCCGCGGGGCGACGTCGGTGAAGATAAGGCAGAGCAGAGGCCCACCGATGAAGATGAGGACAAGGCGGGCCAAGCCGGACCTGCATACGCGCCGCGCATCCGTTCAACCGATCTCGATGGTTCCATGCGCATCTCCGGAGAGCGGCTGGATACTCTCCTCTACAGAAGCGGTGAACTTGTAGCAGCGAAATCGCGTCTTGCCGCGAAAGCTGCAGAAGTCGCTTCACTGCGGGAGCAATTGCGGCATCTTCGCTCCTCCCGACAAGCCCGCATGGACACGCCCGTGTCGCTTGAGAGCGATTTGCGCGAGCTTGCTTCCGGACTTGCCGAGGACGCGCGGCTGATCGGCAGCCTGGTGGATGCACTCGATCACGAGATCCGACGTGCCCGCATGCAGCGCCTGTCGGAAGCTTGCCAGGGGCTGCCGCGACTGGTCCGGGATCTCGGCGCCGCATCCGGGAAAATGGCTGAACTGCACCTCGTGGGCGGCGAAATCGAAATTGACAGGTCGCTCGCCGCCGGACTTCAGGACTGCCTGCGTCACCTCGTCCGCAACGCAATGGGCCACGGGATAGAAACACCGAAAGCGCGCCGCGCTGCCGGCAAGCCCGAGAAGGGCCGGATCAGCATCTCCGCCGCCCTCTTCGGCGACCGCTTTCAGGTGCATGTCGAGGATGACGGGCGCGGATTCGACGTAACGTCGGTCATGGCGGCCGCACGCAAACTGGGCTTTCCAGAACCGGCAGACGAGCGGCAAAGATTGCGCCAGGCGCTCGAGCCCGGTGTGTCGACCTCGGCCGAGCTGACAAAGCTGTCGGGCCGCGGCGTGGGTCTCGACATCGTGCGCGACACGGTGGAGGCGTTGCGGGGAAGCGTGGAAGTCTCGAACGCGTCCAGTGGCGGAGCGGCCTTTACCTTGACCCTGCCACTGACGCTGGCCACGGTACGGGCACTGGAGGTCTCCGTAGGCGGGCAGATCTTCGCCTTCGATACCGCGTCGATCCGCCGGGTGGGCAGGGTGCGCACCAGCGAGTTGCCGGCGGCGGGGCAGCGGGGCCTTCTTGCCGCTGAAAGCGGCGAAGTCCGGATTCTCGATCTGGCCACATGGCTGCAACTTCCCGGAACGAAGGCAACAGAGGTGCCGGACCATTGCCAGGTGGTCTTTGTCGGACCGTCCGGCGGAGAGACGGCGATCATCGTCGACCGGATCCTCGGAGAGGAGGAACTTCTGGTGCGCCCATTGGGGCCTCGACTCGCCAATCTGCGCCACTACAACGGAGCCACAATTCTCGCCGATGGCCGCATCGCCCTTCTTCTCAACCCTTCCGGCTTGCTCGAGGCGGTCGCATCCGAGGAACGTTTCGGGACCGACGCTTATGTTTCCCATCCGCCGCCGGTGCGCAAAATCCTGGTGGTCGACGACTCTCCTTCGGTGCGCATGCTCGAAAAACTCATTCTCGAAGCGGCCGGCTATACGGTCATCCTGGCGGCGGATGGATCGGAAGCATGGAAGTACTTGCAGGAACAGGGCGCCGATGTCGTCGTGGCCGACGTCGACATGCCCGGAATGGATGGACTTGCCCTGACCGGTGTCATCAGGAGATCGCCGAAGTTCGCCAAGCTACCGGTCGTCCTCGTCACCGGACGGGATACGGCGGAAGAGAAGGCACAAGGACTGCAGGTGGGTGCCGATGCTTACATCGCCAAGAGCGGCTTTGACCAGCAAAGTTTCCTTGAAACGGTTCGCCAGATGATTTGAGGTCCCATGCTTCGCCTCTTCCTCGTGGCAAAGAGCACCGATCTGCCGTCGCTTATCAGGCGGACGGGCGGATTTGGCGGTGAGGTGGAACTGATCGGCGTGGCCGAAAGCCAGCAGGAAGCGATCGACGGGGCGAAGCGGCTCAAGCCGGACATCGCCATTGTCGAGCCGAAGCTGGGCGACAGGGCAGGTGCGGACGTGGTGAAGGAGATCATGATCGAGGCTCCCTTGCCGATCGTCATGGCCTTTCCCGTTTCCGATCCCGACCTGGCGCGCCTCGCGGTCGAAGCGCTGGCTTCGGGAGCGCTCGCGATCATTCCCGCACCTTTGGAGATCGAAGGACAAATAGACGAACCGTCGGTGCGGAAGTTCCTGTCCAGCCTCGCAGCCATGTCCCAGGTGAAGGTGGTGAGGCGCTGGCGCACCCCAAGCGGCCCGCTCGCCGCGCGAAAGACAGGCGGCAGGTCCATCCGGATCATGGCGGTCGTGGCGTCGACCGGCGGGCTTGCGGCCATTAAGACGATCCTGAAGAGACTACCGCCCGATTTCCCCGTGCCGATCCTCGCGGTCCAGCACATCGCAGTCGGGCATATCGATGCGATCGCCGCTTCCCTCGACATGGGGTCGGCGCTCAAGGTGAAGGTCGCGGCAGATGGCGATCTCCTTGCACCGGCGACGGTCTATTTCGCACCGGATGGCCATCAGATGGGCCTGAGCAGCAAGAAGCGGATCCACGTGCTGGACGATCTTCCGGTCGATGGATTCCTGCCCTCGGGAAGCTATCTCTTCTCGTCGATGGCTGATGCATTCGGCAGCGAATGCCTGGCCGTCGTGCTGACCGGGATGGGCAGGGACGGAACCGAGGGGCTGAGGACGATCCGCGCGGCCGGAGGTGTGGCGATGGCGCAGGATGCGGCGAGCTCGGCCGTCTTCGGGATGCCGAAGGCAGCCATTGATTCCGGCCTGGTCGATCTGGTCGTGTCCCTGGACGACATGCCCGGGGAGATCGCCCGGCTGGCGGGCGTTACAGTCTGCTGACATCCGGCGATGCTACTGAATGCCGGCGATCTGGATTGCCGCGGGCGTGATGATCACCGCAAAGAGCACCGGCAGGAAGAAAATGATCATCGGTACCGTCAGCTTGGGCGGCAGGGCCGCGGCGCGTTTCTCGGCTTCGCTCATGCGCATGTCGCGACTTTCCTGGGCCATGACACGCAAGGCCTGCCCCAAGGGAGTGCCGTATTTCTCCGCCTGGATGAGGCTGGTCACCACGGCGCGCACGCCCTCCACCCCCGTCCGCTTGCCGAGATTCTCGTAAGCCTGGCGGCGATCCTGCAGGTAGGACAGTTCCGCCGTCGTCAGCGCCACCTCCTCCGCCACTTCCGCGGATTGGGTGCCGATCTCCTCGGCCACCTTGCGGAACGCGCTTTCGACGCTCATTCCCGATTCCACGGTGATGAGCAGCAGGTCGAGCGCTTCCGGCCATGCACGGCGGATGGCCTTCTGCCGCTTGGTGATCCTGTTCCTGACATAGATGGACGGAACGAAGTACCCGAGTGCCCCGGCGGCGGCCGCAATGCCGAAACCCGCATAGAGCGGCACCGCCGGCTTCAGCAGAAAGAGGAAATACAGCGTGGCGATCCCGAATATCACGACCGGCGCGATGAGCCTTATGGCAAGGAACGCGATCACCGGCGCGCTGCCGCGATAGCCGGCCATCCGCAGCCGCTCTGCGATCTCGCCGTCTTCGGCCTGTTTGGCGAGGTTGAAGCCCTCGACGATCGTCTTGAACAGTTTGCGTGGTTCGCTGCGCAACGACATGGGCTTGCGTTCTGCCGTGAGCCGCGCGCGCTCGCGTTTGCGCAGGAGCTTGCGCTCGTTTTCCACTTTCTCCATGCGCCGGGCGAGGCCGTTGCGGAACAGATACGGCCAGGAGACGACGAGAACCGCCGAAAACGCGGCGATGGCCGCCATGATCGCCGAAAGTTGCTCGGGATCGGGAATGCTGGAAACGAAGTTCATCGTGCTGCCTCAGAAATCGAAGTTGATCATCTTGCGCATGACGAGGATGCCCATGCCCATCCACAGCGCACAGCCGACAAGCACGATCTTGCCTGTCAGGGTGGTGAACAAGAGCGACATGTAGTCGGGGCTCGTCGCATACACGGCAGCGGATACAAGGAAGGGCAGGGCACCGATGATGCCGGCGGAGGATTTTGCCTCCGAGCTCATCGCCTTGATCTTTGCGCTCATCTTCTTGCGTTCCCGCAACACCCTGGAGAGGTTGCCGAGCGCCTCCGAAAGGCTGCCGCCGGTGCGGCTCTGCAGCGCAATGACGATCGCGAAAAAGTTGGCTTCCGGCAGAGGAACGCGTTCCCACAACCTCTGCACCGCCTCGTCGAGCGGGATCCCGAGCGTCTGGTCCTGGACGATCGACACGAACTCGCTTTTGATGGGTTCCGGCGTTTCGGCGGCGATCACCCGCAGGCAGTCCGGCATGGGCAGGCCGGACTTCAAGCCGCGCACGATGACGTCGACCGCGTTTGGAAATTCGGCGGTGAAGTTCTTGAGACGCCGCTTGCGCCGTGTACCGACATAGACGTGCGGCAGAAGCAACCCTCCCGCCACGGCGAAGCCGATGGCGACGAGCATCCCGGCCCCAAGAACGACCGAGAGCAGAAAGCATCCCGCGCCCGAAGCGGCGCAGGCGGTGTAGTAGGTCTTCTTCGACCAGCCGAGACCCGCCTGCCTCATCCTGCCCGCAAGTGTCGGCTTGCCGGCCTTCCTGCTCTTCGCCTTCTGCTTCTCCTCGAGTTCCCGCAGCGTCTTTTCCACGGATTTGCGACGATCCCGCTCCTCGTCCACCGGCGAGGAGACATCCTCTCCCGCGCCGAGGGCGGCAAGGCTATGGAAGCGCCGCTTGAAGGGGCTGGCTTGCGCGAGGCGCGGGTAGAACATCGCCGCGGCCAGTCCCCCGACGCTCAGCGTTGCAAAGGCGAACACCACCATCGGGAAGAGGGTGGGCCCAAGCAGGGTGCTCAACTCCGTCATTATGCGGTTCCCTCTAGGCTGCAGCCTTCGCTTCCGCGGCGTCCAGCGCCGCCGCAAGGCGCGCCTCCTCACCATAGTAGCGGGCGCGATCCCAGAACGCCGGGCGGCCGATCCCGGTGGAGCGATGCCGGCCCAGCAATTTTCCGTCGGCGTCTTCCCCGAGGATGTCGTAGACGAAAAGGTCCTGGGTGGTGACGACGTCGCCTTCCATACCCAGCACTTCGGTGATGTGGGTGATGCGGCGTGAGCCGTCGCGCAGGCGCGCTGCCTGCACGATCACGTCCACCGAGGAAACGATCATCTCGCGGATGGTTTTGGAGGGTAGCGCGAAGCCGCCCATCGTGATCATGGACTCCAGACGTGAGATTGCTTCGCGCGGCGAGTTCGCATGCAGCGTCCCCATCGAGCCGTCGTGGCCCGTGTTCATGGCCTGCAGGAGGTCGAAGGCCTCCGGCCCGCGCACCTCGCCGACGATGATGCGCTCCGGACGCATGCGCAGGCAGTTCTTCACCAGGTTGCGCATGGTGATTTCGCCCAGCCCCTCGATGTTGGGCGGGCGGGTTTCCAGCCGCACCACATGCGGCTGCTGGAGCTGCAACTCGGCTGCATCCTCGCAGGTGATGACGCGCTCGTCGCGGTCGATATAGTTGGTCAGGCAGTTGAGCAGCGTCGTCTTGCCCGAGCCTGTGCCGCCGGAGATGACGACATTGCAGCGCACGCGCCCGATGATCTTCAGGATTTCCGCACCCTCCGGCGTGATCGAGCCGAATTTTACCAGCTGGTCGAGGGTGAGCTTGTCCTTTTTGAACTTGCGGATGGTGAGGCTGGGACCGTCGATCGCCAGCGGCGGCGCAATGACGTTGACGCGCGAGCCGTCCGCCAGGCGCGCGTCGCAGATGGGGCTCGACTCGTCCACGCGCCGGCCGACCTGGCTGACGATCCTCTGGCAGATGTTCAGAAGTTGCTCGTTGTCGCGGAAGCGGATACCGGTCTTCTCGACATGGCCACCCACTTCGATGAAGATCTGGTCCGCGCCGTTGACCATGATGTCGGCGATGTCATCGCGCTTCAGCAGCGGCTCCAGGGGGCCATAACCGAGAATATCATCGCATATGTCGTTGAGCAGTCCGTCCTGTTCCGATTGGGAAAGGCCGGCCTTCTTTGCGGCAACGATGTCGTTGACGATCGCACCGATTTCCTTGCGCGCCTGAACCTCCTCCATCGTCGACAGGGCGGCGACGTCGATGGCGGCAATGAGCGCGCCGAAGATCTCTTTCTTCAGGTCGTAATAGTGGTTCGGCTTGTCGGCCAAGATGCGCGCTGGCGCTGGCGCTGCGTTTTCTTGCGGACGAGGCGCGGGCTCCGGCGCAGGCGGGGGTGCCTTGCTTTCACTGGACTGCAGCTGTGCGGCGGATTTTCTGCCAATCATTGCTCTTGTCCTAAACGTTTCCGTGGCTGGCGCTAAAAAATGGGGGGCTCTCACCCCCCAACTTTCGTTGTCTGAAAAGCTGGAGGCCCTTACAGGGTCGGGTTCAGGCTGTTGGCAATGGACTGGAACGTGTTGCTTACGTCGGTGCCGACGAGGCCGACGGCGGTGATAATGACGACGGCGATCAGGCCGGCGATCAGGCCATATTCGATGGCGGTGGCGCCGGACTCGTTCTTGGCGAAGCGGGTGACGAGGTTCTTCATGGTTCGATCCTTTACTGGATTGCGGGGTTGCGCCGACACCATCAAGGATCGGCGTCACAGGTGGGCCGTCATGTGCTTTTGAACCCACGCTCTGTGTAAGCGGTGATATAGCCGTGTTAACCTTCGCGCTCCATTCAGCCTGATGGCCGACCCTTTCCGCGCTATCCTCGGCCACATGGCCTAATTCGCTTGCCCGGCTCGGGGCAGGGAACCCCGCCCCCTTGCGTCCGTTCTGACAAGAGCCTGAAGGAGGACTCCGGCCATGAGCGCTGATTTCCGGATATCACTCGCCCTTGCCGCATCGGTGATTGTTCTGCCCACTTCGGCCTGGGGCGAGCCGGTTCCGCCGTCGGCACAGGAGGCTGTCTATTTAGAAGACGGTTTGGTAAGGCTCACCATCGACCGCGCGGAGCTGCTGGCTCTCGAACGGCCGGCCGGCACCGTTATTCTGGGCAGCACGGCGACTGCCACCGCCACCTTGAGCGATGACCGCACGCTTATCCTGACGGGGCGGACAACCGGCTCCACAAACCTGATCGTGCTCGATGCGGATGGCGCAGAGATCATCGACACCGTGCTGTGGGTGGTCGAGCGGCCGGAACTCGTCACGGTCCACCAAGGCGAACAGCGCCAGACATACACGTGCGTGCGCAGGTGCGATCCGGTACTTTCCGTCGGCGACGACGCGGAATTCTTCAGTACCACCGCGTCTCAGATGGGCGTCCGGCAGGGTCTCACGGGCGACGGCGCGGCCGGGCAGTAGGAACATCAGCCAGCGGGAATGCGCCTTGAGACGCTGAGGGCGAACGGACTGTCGCTCACTCCCGGAACGAGAAAGGTGAACGGATAACGGATCGACAGGGTGCGGTATAGCGCGCCATCGACGGTTTCGGTCCCCACCGCAACCTGCAGCAGCTCCGTGTCTCCGACGAAAGCGCCCCGGACCGCGTCTTCAAGCCCGACGGCAATCTCGCTCGCCGAGGCGTCGGGGGGTATCTGGCCGATCAGCACCTTGCGCGCTGCGACGTCCGCGGCGTAGGCAAGATCGTTGCGCACGAAAAACGCGCGGCCGAACTCCACGACGCCGAGGCAGAGCAGGAGCAAGGGCAGGCAGACGATCGCGAACTCGACCGCCGCGGCCCCCGACTGGCATCTTGCAAGATGACGAGAAACGCGCCGCATGGGTCTCATTGTACCTGGACCTGCGCGGACGAGCTCAGCCTGAAATCCGCCAGTATCTCCGGCAGGGACATGGCGTCATAGGTCTTGGAAGCTTCCAGGCGGTAGAAGACGAAGGGCGATGCCGACCCCGCGCAGGACACCGTGCAGGCGGGGGCGTCGGCCGGCGAGATGTCGGCGTCCTCGGGGCACGCACAATAGCGACTGACCAGGTCGAAGGAGACGGCGGCCGGGGCGTCAGCCTGTCCGAGCGCCGACTGCATGACTTTGTAGACTTCCGCTTCGCCAGGATCGGACATGGCGGCCTGGGCGCCAGCACGCAGCGCATAGTCCATCGCCATGCGCTCATGCAGCGCAAGCCCCAGATCCGCCATCGCCACCAGGGAAAAGGCCAGAACCGGCGCAACCAGCGCGAATTCGACGGCGGAGACACCGCTTTCGGAGACAGCCAGTTCCGCTGCCTTGCCCTTCCGGAGGGAAAGGCCGTCCTGCTTACGCTGGCGCCTGAAGATCCCGAGGAGTGCCTGCAGGCGGAACTTCTTTCCGCTTCTCTTGTCACGCTGGCCGCTCACGCGCCAGGCAAGCTCGCTCAGTGCCCGTGCGGCTTTCGAGCCGCGCGCCACTTTCGTTACCATGCGGCCTTCGTTGGCAGCCTTGCCGAACGCCTGTGCATCGAAGGGGATGGTCGCCCATTGCTCCACGCCAACCGCCGCGGCAAAATCCTTGAGCTTGACCTCGGGCATCTTCGGCGTGCCCACGCGATTGAGAACGAGCCTCGGAGGCGGATCGTTCGGCCGCGCCTTCTTCAGGTACTCGATGATATTCTTGGCGTTGCGCATGCTGGCCAGATCGGGCGTAGCGGTGATGACGATCTCGTCTGCGCTCAGTAGCGCCTTCTTCGTCCATGGGGTCCAAAGGTGCGGGATGTCGAGGACGAGGTGCCACGAACTCGACCTGGCGACATCCAGCAGCCGGTCAATGTCTTCTTCCTTCAAGTTGAAGGATCGGTCGAAGGCGGCATTGACGGGAAGCAGATGCAAGCGTTCGGAGTGCTTGACCGCGATGCGCCTGATGAGAACCTCGTCGACGCGGTTCGCGCCTTCGATCACGTCCGCCATTCCCTGCGGCGAGTCGACGTCGAAATTCAGACCGACGGTGCCGAACTGCAGGTCGAGATCGGCGACAAGCACATCCGCCTCCGACCGGTCCACCATGGCCGCGGCCACATTGTGGGCGATCGTCGAGGAGCCGGAGCCGCCCTTGGCGCCGATGAAGGCGATGATGCGCCCCAGCTTTTCCTCGACCGAGCTGCGAAAGCATCGCGATACGGCCTCGACGAACGCCATCGGCGCGACAGGCGCGACAAGGTAGTCGTCCACGCCCGCCTCTGTCAGCTCGCGGTAGAGGTTCACGTCGTTGGAAGAGCCGATCACGATCACCTTGGTGCCGGCGATGCACTCCATTGCCAGCGCTTCGAGCTCTTCCATGAGCTTCGGCTTTTCCTCATGGCATTCCACGACCACGAGGTTGGGCGATGGCGTTCCCCGGTAGAAGGACGCCGCCTGAATCATGCCTCCTTCCTTGATCGAGACGCTGGCGCGCGCCATCCGCCGGTCGAGCGCACCGGTACATATCGCCTCCGCCAGATCCGGAGAGATGCAGAAGGCGGTGATGTCGACTTTGGGAATCGCGTGCAGGACGTATGGAGCGTTCATGGGGTGCATATCCCGGTTTCCAACTGAAGTCTGTGTCATGCCGGCGGCCCCTAGCCGCCTTCACGGTTCGAGGAGGGAACCTCCACCGTTCTGAGAGTGTCGCCGCCGAAAATCCGGATGGCTCGGGTGTGCTTCTTCGTCGCGACGGTTTCGGCAGGCTCGCCCTCGTCCGAGGCGGCGCGCAGGGCAAGCGAAATGGAGCCCGATGCTTCCGCAGCCGTGATCACGGGTATCTGGCGCGGATCCACTTCGAGAGTCGCGGTTTTGCCGACGACAGCTGCGCCGTCGCTCACCCCCGATGCCGTCTGGTCGACCGCAAGAACGCGGATATTGGAGAGAATGGTCCGGCTCGATACTTGCTCCGCACCGGATTGTTCCGGCGTCACCGCGGTATGGATCAGGTCCACGCGGTCATTCGGCAGGATGAAGCCTCCCGCGGTGCTCTCTGCGGTGACGCGGACGGCGATCGCCCGCTTTCCCGAGGGAAGCTGGGCGGACAGGAAGCCGGCACCCGGCTGCGCCAGCCGGTCATCCCGTATGGGTTCGCCGGCCACGAAGCCGCCGCGCACGAGGGAGCCCGTGAGCGCTTCCTGCGCGTCGGGCCGCGCGGAGCGGCTCATAAAGACGGCCGGGACATCGCCTGCCGTCCACGGCTGCCAGCGCAGGTCGGCTTCCTTGAGGACGGCGCCGTGCGCAAGATCGGAGGCTGCCACGAGCACTTCCTTGTCGGGGGACGAAGGCGGCTCGGAGACGCTGGTCTCGGCCGTCGTCGGCTGTCCGGCCGTTCCCATGGCCAGCCATGCGGCGACACCGCCGGAGCACAGCGCCAGAAGGAGAATGAGGATACGGAACATCGCTTTGCCTCGTTAGATCATGGCTGAAAAGAACGGGCTCTCGGGCAGGAGCAGGAGTGCCGCCGCGGAAAGCGCAACGCCATAGGGGACGCCGAACGATGCCTCGTGGAGCCGGCCGGTCCATTCCGTCCGCTGCAGAAAGGCAGGCAGCGGCAGCCGACGAAACTGGATCAGTGCCAGAGTGAGGAGCGCGCCGGCAACCGAGACGTAGAGCAGATAAGTGAACGCCTGATCGGCGCCGAGCCACAGGACAGCCACCGCGGCGAGCTTCGCATCGCCGCCGCCGATCCAGCCAAAGGCAAAAAGCAGGAAAGTTCCCGTAAGCACCACCGCCGCGGCGGCCGCGGACGTCAGCATTCCGTCGAGCCCAACGCCTGCGACAGGCGCGAACACCGCATATGCGCCGGCAAGCAACAGCACGAGCCGGTTCGTGATCGTCATCGTCACCACGTCCTTCACGCCGGCGTAGGTCATGCCGGCGGCGAAAAGGAAAAGTGCGGCCCAGGCCGCGGCGTTGGAGATCATTTCGGGCTCCCGGTAACGTCTGCGCGGGGAGCCGGCATCGGTCACCGATGGCGCGTCATCCGCAATTGCCGGGTAATTTGATGCCTCATCGGCGGAAACACCATTCAGCCTGATGGTCTAGCACCGCGTGCCGGCGTGCCGGCGGGACTAGGCTATGTGGCTGAATCGAGCATAGCCGGCCGAAACGCTATATCGGCGACAATCATTTCAATGCTGGAAAACGCGATGAGTCCGCATTCCCAAACTCCGAGACACCGACGCCCGTCCGGCATCTTCCGCGCCCTGTCAAAAGATGAGAAAGGCGCAGTGGCCGCCATCGCGGCCATCGTCTTCCCCGTCGTCATCGGCGCGATGGGGCTCGGTGCCGAAACCGGGTACTGGTTCCTCAAGCAGCGTAAGCTTCAGCATGCGGCGGACGTGGCCGTCTATGCGGCCGCCGTTCGCTATCGCGCCGGCGATGCCCAGACTGCGGTGGAGTCAGCCGCTCTGCGGACGGCGAGCGGCACGGGCTACCAGTCCGATATCGGCACCATCGCGGTGGACCCTCTGTCCGGCTCGACGGTAACCAGCGGCAAGATCACGGTTGAATTGACCGAGACGCATGCACGGCTTTTCTCCTCGGTCTTCTCCAGCGAGCCGCTGGTGCTCGCTGCCCGCGCCGTCGCCGAATTGAAAGGTGGTTCGAAAGCGTGCGTGCTTGCACTTTCAAGCTCGGCCTCGGGGGCCGTCACTGTGACGGGGTCGACCGACGTGCAGCTTTCGAATTGCAGCGTCGCCTCGAATTCGAACGCGGCGGATGCGTTCCTGATGAAGAACGGCAGCGCTCTCATGTCGAGCGACTGCATATACACCGTCGGCGGCGCGGTGACGTCGACGGGGCTGACATTGACCGGATGCAGCCAACCCGTGACTTCCGCGCCGCCCATTCCCGACCCTTTCGCTGCCGTCATCGAACCGGATAAGATCCAGATCGACCAGCTTCCTTGCCGGTCACTGGACCACATCTCGAGCTCCACCTACTCCTTCGACACTCTTCCGAGCGGCGAAAAGGCGCTGCGCTTCTGCGGCGGCCTGGACATCAAGGGCAACATCACGCTTCAGCCCGGCCTCTACATCATCGACGGGGGCGAACTGAAAGTGACCGCGGGGGCGTCGCTTACCGGAAGCGGGGTGACCTTTCTTCTTACGAATTCGGCAAGGGCGAACCTCACCGGAAACTCGGATATCACGCTCTCCGCCCCCACGTCCGGGCCCTATGCCGGCATTCTTCTGTTTGGAAGCCGCCATGGGGCGGGTGTGGGTCACGTTGTAACTGGCAATACGGAGTGGAGCCTCCAGGGAGCTGTATACACGCCGACCGGGGCGATAGACTTTACGGGCAATTCCACCGGGAGTGGCGGATGCCTGCAGATCGTCGCCGACCGCGTCACCTTCACCGGCAACTCCTCCATGGAAACCTGCGCGGACGAAACGAACGAGATCATCGTCGGACAGTCGATCGCGATCATCGAGTGATACCGGGCCGGGTGACCTGAGCCTCGTGCACGGTCCTTCTGCCGAGGGACCGATTGCAAGCGTCGAATGGCCTCAGTTCTTGTTCAACAGGGCGAGATTGGCCGCTATCCGCGGATCGCCCGGCAAGGCCGCGTTCGCTTCCGTAAGCAATTCGCGTGCCTGTTTGCGATTTCCCCGCAGCAGATAGGAATAGCCCATATTGTTGATGACACGGGGCTTGCGCCCCACGAGCTTCAACAACTGCGCGTAAGCGCGGTCGGCGAATTCAAACCGGCCGAGATTGTCATAGGTCGCCGCAAGGCCGAGCCACGCCTCCGCATTGCTCGCGCGCAGCTCCACCGCCTTGCGGAAGTGCTTTTCGGCCAGTCCGTAATTTCCTTCCCGAAAATGCGCCTTGGCCGTGCGCAAATCCCCTTCGCTGATGTCGCCGCTGCTCGTGGGCGCACCGGCTACATCCAACGCCTCATTCACCGACACGGTTTGACAGCCGGCGAGCGAAAGAAGCGCTCCGGCGATTAGCACAGTCCGGTGCATACCCCTCCTAATCCCGGTCAACGTGCAGGGTGAGCGGATATGGGCACTGAAAGCGGCATTCATCAAAATGTTCGTCGATCCAGCAGTGCGGCTATTGGTTGGTTGTCCCGACGGCCTGCGTATAGCTTTCGGCGGGAGCTTGTTCTTGCTGCCGCGGCTGGTAGGGATCGCGGTTGGCAGGGACGGCGATGTCCGTGTACCGTACGTTGGCATCCCACGGATCCACCATCTGCATGACGGTATTGGCGGCGATCGCGTCTCCAGCGGCGAAGCTCACGCCCTCTGTGCGCAGCGGCGGGTCCGCCGCGCAGCCGGCCAGTGGGAGCAGGGCGCAGGCAAGCGTGAGTCTAACCCGCATTTCACATCTTCCCTGCGCTCTGCGTCGTTCTCCTATCCTGTCGTCCGTTTGGACCGGTACATGGTCCGGGGACCCTGAGAAACACGGGCTGGGCATCTTCTCAACCGTCACGCACATCACTGCAACTCCAGGAAGTGTCCTGCACCCGGGGCAGCTGCCGTGGCGGATGCACGCATTGGTGCCCGCACCTCCTCGATATTGCCCAGGAACAGCTCCCCGTCATGTGGCGGAGCCGAGTCGTCCGCGGGCGTCGCCACCTTGTTCGAAGGCGAAATCGGTTTCACGAGATGGGGTGTAACGATGATCACGAGATCGGTTTCTCTGCGCTGATAGGCCTTGGACGAGAACAGTGCACCTAGAATAGGCAACCGGCCGAGACCCGGCACGCGCTGGGTATTGATCTCGTTCTGGGTTTGCAGGATTCCCGCGATCATGAAGCTCTGGCCGCTGCGCAGGTCGACCGAGGTGCGCGCGCGCCGCACGGTGAAGCCGGGAATGGCGATTTCACCCACCCGATAGGAGGCGGTGGTGTCTATGGAGGAAACTTCGGGCTCGATGTCGAGCGAGATAAGGCTATCAGAAAGAACGGTGGGCGTGAAATCAAGGCCGACGCCAAACTTCTTGTAGGTGACGGTGATGCGGCCTTCTTCCTCCGAGACCGGAATGGGAAACTCGCCGCCGGCCAGAAAGCTGGCGGTCTCTCCAGACCGGGCGATCAGGTTCGGCTCTGCCAGGCGCCGGGCCACTCCGCGGTCTTCCAGGGCATCGATGGCGACGTCAATTGAAAAGCCGTCACTGACGAGCCCGCCGATGAGCGAGCCGGCCGGAGCGTTCGAGGATGCGGCCGGATCGCTGTTGAAGGTGATGTCGCCGCTGGAGGACATATAGGCGGCACTGATTTGGGTACCGAGCTCCTTGCCGACGGACCGGTTGATCTCCACGAAGCGCACATTGAGCTGAACCTGCTGGGATGAGGTGATCTCGAGCGTATTGATCACTTCCTCATCGCCTGCGAAGCGCTCTGCGATCTGGCTTGCTTTTTCGACCGCCACGGCATCGGGCGCGGAACCGGAAAGGACGATCCTTCCATTGGCTGAAGTCACTTTGACGTTTGATCCCGGCACGCTGTCCCGGATCGTATTCGCCAGCACCTTCATATCGAGGGTTACCTCGACGTCGATCGTACCGATGAGGCTCTTCTGCGCATCGTAGAGCGCTATCCCCGTCGTCCCCAGGCCCTGGCCCAGGACGTAGAAGGAATGGTCCGTCAGGGGATTGAGTGTGGCAACCTCTGGATCACCGATGACAATTTCGTCGAACGCCTCCGCCGTCTCGACCGTCAGCGGCTTTCCCTTCGCAACACGAATGGTCGAAGCCTCGCCAATTGAAATCTGGATGGAATCACCCTTGGCCAATGCGGATGAAAGAGGCACGAGTATGCAACCGAGTAAAACCGCGACGCATATCCCCAGATTCCACCGGCTCTTTGGGCAGGCATGGCTGATGACAGCCGCTCCCATGTCGTCCCCTCCCGCAGTCGCCAATCTCCGCCCACTATCCCCTCGCAACAACTTACTAAACTGAGGGATGCCCGCGGGGCGGTCAACTCCATATCAGCTTCCCCACAGACAATATGCCGGGAATGCACTTAACGCCGGACCGCGCAGTTAGTCTGATGCCGAGCCTCGCCATGCAGGCCGGCGGCAGCTACAGAGCGGATGCGCCGATCACGCAAAGTCGAATGGCGGGGTGTCGGATGCGTGCCTGCCGGGATCGGCGGGCAACATGTTCGGCGAACATAACCAATAGCGACGATTGGACCCGGAAAGAAGGCTCCGAGCAAAGACGCGCATAAAAATCCGTAAGCTGTTGGCTCGGTACGGATACCCTCCAGATCTCCAGAAGGCTGCTGTTGATCTCGGGTTCTGTCGCAAACTTTTCGGTAAGGCAAACGGAGGCATGAAACGCTCGTCAGTTTGAGGAGCTCATCATGTTCAAAGGTCGCCATTTCGACCAATCAGTGATCTTGTTGTGCGTACGCTGGTATCTGGCGTACAATCTCAGCTTACGTGACCTTGAAGAGATGATGACCGAGCGTGGCTTGAACGTCGACCATTCGACCGTGCATCGCTGGGTTGTGCACTTCTCCCCTTTGCTGCTTGAGCGCTTCAACCGACGCAAGCGTACCGTCACCGGCAAGTGGCATGTCGATGAAACCTATATCAAGGTGCGCGGGCGATGGAGGTATCTCTACCGCGCCATCGACAGCGTCGGCGGCACGTTCGAATTCTATTTCAGCCCACAGCGGGACCTGCCGTCGGCCAAGCGCTTCTTCAGAAAAGCGTTGGAAACGACATGATCGACCCGACGCGTTGTCATCGACGGCAGCCGAAGCGTTCACACCTGAGCAGTTTGCAAGGATCCTGGGTTCGGCTATAGCGGTACACCAGATGATTTCGACTACAGCTTTGACGGCTACGCCAGGTGGCTCGATCAGCTCGTGCAGCAGTTGAAGGTCGAGCGCTTCGTGATCTATCTCCATGATTTCGGCTCACCGATCGGCGCTCGGTTGGCAATCATGCGACCCGACAGAGTTGTTGCCCAGATTATCCAGAACGGTGACATCCCGTACGAAGATGCGCTTGGTCCGAAATATGCCGACATCGAAAAGGCCTGGCAAGCCCCCTAGCTGCATCAGAGAGCAGGAAGCCCAGCGCCTCCACCGGCGGGGGCTCGCCCGCGGCGATCGCCCCGAACGCGAGGCGGAGCACGATGGTCCGCCTCTTCCGCCAAGAATCATCTCGATCGTTCATTCCCGAACGTTGAGGCAACGCATAAATGACCTCTAGGCACGTCCAACCTGCGAACTCCAGCCTGCGCTGCACCTGTTGGTAGACGATCTCCCAAGGCGGCAGATCGTTGGGCATCCAGCGCCACGGCGCGCCCGTCTTGACGACGTAGCGCAGGCCGTTGAAGACCTCGCGCACTGATTGTGTCCGCTGCGCGCTCTTCGGGCAGAAGGATCAGATAGGGCACGACAAGCGCCCATTCTTCGTCGGAAACGTCCGAAAGGTAAGGCTTGCGAGTGTTGTTCATCCCGCAAACCTTCAAAAATTATGGTTTACCAATCCCTAACAGCCTCTAGGTGGAAAATCGATATTCATTCTGGTATATTTCCTTCAGGGTAATCTTGCAGTTGCAGGAAACAGTCTTCACCCGGATAAACAGGGCCTTGCTTATCCTCACGATAGCGATCTGACGCAACCCATTGCATTGCAACATCTCCAACTAATCAATGGCGAGAGAGGCGAGGATCTACGCAGGCGGTATTTCGGAAATGCCAACTAAGCTGGTGACGGCATGAGGAAATTCACTATGCAAGGAATAAGCTTGGCGCTCGGCGTCTTGCTCATGGCGGTCTCAACGACCGCGGCGGCCGTTGAGATCCCAGAGGGGGATTATTACATCGTTGCGAAACACTCCTACAAGGCGCTCACGGCCTTTGAGGACAGCGAGGGAGAAATCGTCCTCGGCCAATCCGACCGAAAACCCGATAATGATCCCACGCAACTGTGGACCATCACCAGGGCGAGCAACAAAACAGGCGGCGAATCCTATCGAATCCGGTCCCGACAATACGGATCGTACCTCGCCGAAGGAGATGAAAACGAAAACGGTGATATAAGCGTTGTCCTGGAAGACAAGCAATCCGCCAACAGGAAGAATTGGCGCTTCGAGCCATACCTGAACAGCTATGGCATCGAACTGGGAAATAGTGGGACAACCCTCAATGTGACCGGCAGTGATCTGGCGGACGATGCCCAGATCATCGTCTATGACGCCAGCACGGACGACAATGCGCAATGGTTGCTCTATCCGCTCCGCGATAGAGACGAAACCACAGCACTGACTTCACAGAGATCGCAATTCGACAATCTGAACAAACGCTATCGGCTTGCTCCGATGCCTGCGGCAACCCGCGAGGCAAACCGGCTGCGACGCATGAAGCTGATGGATTATCAGCCAAGCGGTGTGTTCGTGGAAGAGGGGGAAGCGGTATCGGTTACGGTGGAGGGCCTGTCGTCTTCCCCGGACGGGCTGACGATTATGGTCGGACCGATGAACAGTTTCTGGGATGAAATGCCTGAGGATGACCCGCAACTGGTCACTGCCGAGGAGGGAAACACTGATTTCACGGCGGAGCGCGATGGACTGATTTATTTCCTTTATGCGGACAGCGGCTTCAACACGACCCCTTTGCCCCCGATTGAGGTGGAAATAGCGAACGGCGGCAGTTCAATTCCGTTTTATATTGAGGGGCAAACGACCCTCGACGAATGGAATGCCATGCTGGAGGAGCGGGATGCTGCGCCATTCGTGGAGATGGTGAGCAAGCATGTCGCCATCACCGTAACCCGCGAAGACTATATGACGTTGGACCAGAGCAACCCTGCGGAAACCCTCCACATTCTCGAACAGATTCTTGACTGGTATGATGACGTGTCGGGACTCGACGGTTCATCTGAGTTGCACAGACCGTCCCCGTTGCGCCTCCATTATCAGCAGGACACGGTTACCTCGCCGGAGGTCTTTGAAGGCGGCGTATACATGTATGCAGGCAACTATTTTGTCGGGTTCCCCGGCGAGACCATTGGCGATCTGCTGGATCCGGAGGAACTGCGCCATGCCTGGTCGATCTGGCACGAGACAGGTCACAAATACCAACAGTGGGACTGGACCTGGGAGGATGTCGTTGAAACGACGGTCAATATCTATTCCCTCAACGCCGAAGCACATTTCGGCGAGCTGACCCGCCTGCAAGAACGCGATGAAGACACCGGCCAGACCACACTGGAGCAGGCAGAGCAATATCTGGCGCGGAAGACGCGTGATTTCGACAATGCCGAGCAGATGCGTGACGGCGCGGATGACCGCAGGGAGCTTTGGATCCGGCTCGTCATGTTCGATCAATTGCGGCGCGGTCTCGGCGAGGAATTCTATCCGAGACTTCACAAATACTATCGCGAGCATCCGCTCGATGACGACGCCCTGGAAAATGAGGCTGCGCAGATACAGGCCTTTGTTTTGCGGAGCAGCATGATTGCGGACCGCGACCTGACGCGATTTTTCACCGATTGGGGGGTGCCCATCGAACGTGAGACCGCGAACAGACTGAAGCAACTGAACCTGCCTCCTGCGGATCCTGATTTGTCACGCCTCGAATTGGACGATTGATACCGGCGGATCGTTCGCTTGGATAGCTAGATACCTATTCGGACCACGGATGGCGCACAGCAAAGAACAGATTGAGGGGGGCCGCCGTTAACGTGAAGGCGAGCATCGTCGCCAACGACAGGAAGAAGTCCGAAGGCGCGCCGGATTGGCCGCTCGTCGGTCATGAGCGCGAACTCGGTGATCTTTCCTGGCGGGCACCCCGTGCACCTGACAGACTTGCCGGATGCGCAGTCCGAGCACCCTCTCGAAGAGCTTTTCCATGTTGAACAGCAGCGCCGAACCATCTGCGTCGCCGGTGCGAACATCCGGGTAGAGGCCTGACAGCAAACACTGGCTCCCAATGCCGGATGCATGCGCGGGCGACACCGATGGCGAGATGGGTTTTGCCGGTTCCGGTGCCGCCGATGAGTACGACGTTGCGCTGCTGTTGCAGGAAGTTGCCGCTGGCCAGGTCGCGTACCAGGGTCTCGTTGACCGGGGTGTCGGTGAAGTCGAACTCGTCGATCTCCTTGGCCAGTGGCAGCTTGCCGTGGGCGTTGCCGTTGGCGTGCGCCGATCGCTTCGGCCAGGATTTGTGCTGTTTGAGGTGAAAGGCGAATTGGGGCTGTCCTGGGCCCGGTAGATAACTCTTAAAATTAATTGGATGGTGGCCAAGTCCAGTCGAGACGTTAAACTGCGACTTTCGTTCGTTTGGTCATTCGGCGAGGCGCTTCAGAATCTCGCGCAGGCGCCGGGCGTCTTCTGTGCCAAGCCGGTCTTGCAGATGCGCCTCATAGTCGCTGGCGGCCTTCGAGAGATAAGCAAAGGCCTCGCGCCCCGGCGCGCGCAACACCAGACGTTCAACCCGGCGGTCCAACTCACTGACGGAGCGTTCGAGGAATCGCTTTTCTTCGAGGGCACGGACGGCGCGCGACACTTTGGTCTTGTGGATCCGCGCGCGTTCGGAAATTTCCTTTGCGCTCAGCTCGCCGTAGCGGCCCAGATGGAACAGCACCCTCCATTCCGTTCTCAACATGCCGTAACGCTCACGGTAGGTCTTTGAGAAAATTTCGCTTTGCGTTTCAGCCGCAAGATTCAGCAGGTAGGGCGTGAAGCCCGAGAGCTCGAAGCCGGCCGCGCCCGATTTTCTCATCCGCGATCCGCAATTTTTCGATTGATAGTTACAAAAGCAACTATCAACCTATCAATAGAAGGTCAATGGAGGAGATCACCATGAGCCATCTGAACGGGATTTCCGGACTCACGCGCGCGGCTGGCACTCGTGCCTTGCACGAAGGCTATATGCCGGGCTTCGGCAATGATTTCGAAACCGAGGCGTTGCCCGGCGCGCTGCCCGAGGGCATGAACTCGCCGCAGAAATGCGCTTATGGCCTTTACGGCGAGCAGCTCTCCGGCACCGCTTTCACCGCGCCGCGCCATCAGAATGAGCGGACCTGGTGCTATCGTATCCGGCCCTCGGTCAAGCACTCGCATCGCTATGAAAAGATCGAGTTGCCGTACTGGAAATCAGCGCCGAATGTGGATCCGGACGTGATCTCGCTGGGTCAGTACCGCTGGGACCCGGTGCCGCATTCCGATGCGCCGCTGACCTGGCTCACCGGCATGCGTACCATGACCACGGCGGGCGATGTCCACACCCAGCTGGGCATGGCGAGCCATATCTACCTCGTCACGCTGTCCATGGTGGACGAGTATTTCTATTCCGCCGACAGCGAGCTGCTGATCGTCCCGCAGGAGGGCCGGCTGCGCTTCTGCACCGAACTCGGGATCATCGATCTTGCACCGCAGGAGATCGCCATCATTCCGCGCGGCCTCGTCTACCGTGTCGAACTGATCGACGGCCCCGCCCGCGGCTTCGTCTGCGAAAACTACGGGCAGAAATTCGACCTGCCTGGCCGCGGGCCCATCGGCGCCAACTGCATGGCGAACCGGCGCGATTTCAAGACCCCCGTCGCCGCCTTCGAGGACCGTGACGCCCCCTCCCGCATGGTCATCAAGTGGCAGGGCCAGTTTCATCAGACCCACATCGACCATAGTCCGCTCGACGTGGTGGCGTGGCACGGCAACTACGCGCCGGTGAAGTACGACCTGCGAAACTACTGCCCGATCGGCGCCATCCTCTTCGACCACCCCGATCCGTCGATCTTTACCGTCCTCACCGCGCCGTCGGGCATCGAGGGCACAGCCAATATCGATTTCGTGCTGTTCCGCGAGCGCTGGACGGTGATGGAGGATACCTTCCGCCCGCCATGGTACCACAAGAACGTCATGTCCGAGCTCATGGGCAACATATACGGCGAGTATGACGCCAAGCCCCATGGCTTCGCCCCCGGTGGAATGAGCCTGCACAACATGATGCTGCCCCACGGTCCGGACAACGAGGCCTTCGAGAGGGCGACCTTCGCGGATCTGGAACCCATTAAGCTCGACAACACGATGTCCTTCATGTTCGAGACGCGTTTCCCGCAGCATCTGACGCGGTTCGCCGCAAAGGAAGCGCCGCTTCAAGACGATTACATCGACTGCTGGTCGACGCTGAAGAAGCGCTTCAACGGGACACCGGAAGGTGACTGGAACTGAGAGTTCTCACGGGGCGTCCGGTTCCCCGCGTTGAACCGAAGACTACTGGAGGAGACATGGGTCTCATCAAAAGTTGGGTTGTTTCAGCGAACAGCCCGGATTGCGACTTTCCGCTGAACAATCTGCCGTACGGCGTTTTCGACGAGGGGCAGGGCGCGCGCATGGGCGTTGCCATCGGCGATTGTGTTCTGGATGTCGCCAAGGTGGAACACGGGTTGGATGCCGCGCTGTTCGCAAAGCCTGAATGGAACGCCGTCATGGCTGCAGGGCCCCAGGTCTGGGATGCGCTGCGCAGCCGCTTGACCGAACTGCTTTCGGACGAGACCAACAGGGCAGCCGTCGAGCCGCATCTGGTGCCGCTCTCGGATGTTACGCTGAAGATGCCGTTCACCGTCAGCGAATTCACCGATTTCTATGCTTCGAAAAACCACGCCTTCAACGTCGGCACGATGTTTCGTGGCCCGGAAAATGCACTGCCGCCAAATTGGCTGTCGATTCCCATCGGCTACAATGGCCGGGCGTCTTCGGTGGTTGTTTCGGGCACTGATGTCAGGCGTCCCTGGGGCCAGCTGAAAGGCCCGAACGACGAACTGCCCCGCTTCGCGCCCTGTGCACGTTTCGATCTCGAACTGGAGGTGGGTGCGATCGTGGGCCAGCCCTCGTCGGGAATGGTTTCAGTCGATCAGGCCGAAAAGATGATCTTCGGCTATGTGCTTCTGAACGACTGGTCCGCGCGCGACATTCAGGCGTGGGAATACCAGCCGCTGGGGCCGTTCCAGGCCAAGGCGACGGCCACGACCATCGGCCCGTGGATCGTCACCAGGGCGGCTCTGGAGCCTTTCCGCGTTCCGACGCCGGAGCGGGAACGCCCGCTGCTGCCATATCTGCATGAACCGGGCCCGATGCTGTATGACATCGACCTGTCGGTGGGCCTCGCACCCGAGGGCAAGGGCGAGACAATTATCGCCCGGACGAACTATTCGAACATGTATTACTCGGCCGCGCAGCAGCTTTGTCACCACACGACGAGCGGCTGTGCGATGCGCGTGGGCGATCTGCTGGGCTCGGGGACGATCTCGGGTACTGACAGGGATAGCCGCGGATCGCTTCTGGAACTCAGCTGGGGGGGCAGGGAACCGATCACGCTTCAGACGGGGGAGAAGCGCAGCTTCCTCGAGGACGGCGACACGCTGACACTTTACGGTGCTGCAAAGGGCGACGGCTACCGCGTCGGCTTCGGCGCCTGCACCGGCAAAGTCCTACCCGCCATCGAGCAGCCCGAATGGACCAAAGAACAAGGATAGACCGCAATGGCAAAGGTATTCGCCTCCCAAGGGGATATGGAAGAAAAGAAGGTCAGCTTCACGGAGGTGGGCGACGGGCTCTACGCCTTCACGGCCGAAGGAGACCCGAACACGGGTGTCATCATCGGCGATGACAGCGTGATGATCGTCGAGGCGCAGGCAACGCCGCGACTGGCGCGCAAGGTGATCGACTGCGTCCGCTCGGTGACGGACAAGCCGATCTCGCATCTGGTGCTGACCCACTACCACGCGGTTCGTGTCCTGGGCGCCTCGGCCTATGGTGCGCGGGAAATCATCATGTCCGACGTCGCCGCCGCCATGGTGGAAGAGCGGGGACAGGAAGACTGGGACAGCGAGTTCGGGCGCTTCCCCCGGCTCTTTCAGGGGCACGAGGAAATCACGGGTCTGACCCGCCCCACCACCACTTTTTCGGACCGGATGACCGTCTATCTCGGCAAGCGTCGTGTCGACATCATGACGCTGGGCCGCGCCCACACCGCTGGGGACGCGGTGATCTGGGTGCCGGATCAGGAGGTCATGTTCACAGGTGATATCGTAGAATACCACTCGGCCTGCTACTGCGGCGACGGCCACTTCGCTGACTGGCCCGAAACGCTGGCCAATATCGCGGCGTTCGAGCCGAAATCCATCGCGCCCGGACGTGGTGACGCGCTGGTTGGCGAAGCGCAGGTTACCGAGGCCATCGCAAACACCGCGGATTTCGTCCGCTCCACCTACAAACCGGTGGAGAAGGTCGTTGCACGGGGCGGCACATTGAAGGAAGCATGGGACGCGGTGCGCACCGAATGCGATCCGAAATTCGCCGACTACGCCATCTACGAGCACTGCCTGCCATTCAACGTGGCCCGCGCCTACGATGAGGCGCGCGGAATCGACACGCCCCGCGTCTGGACCGCCGAACGCGATCGGGAAATGTGGAACGCGTTGCAGGCGTGAAGCCGCGTCCGGCCCGCAGCCGGCGAGCACGCGGGTGGGAGGAGCCCAGAGGGCCGGCGGACTGAGGTGCGAAAGACATCCGGGAGGAGATCATGCCAGCATACGATTATCAGTCGCAGCCCTTTATGCGGCCGCCGGAACTCGACGGCGGCAGGACCGACGCCCCGGTGGCCATCGTCGGCGCCGGCCCGATCGGCCTTGCCATGGCGATCGACCTCGCGCAGCGCGGCATTCGTTCGGTGCTGCTCGACGACAACAACGTGGTTTCGGTGGGTAGCCGGGCAATTTGCTGGTCGAAACGCACGCTTGAGATCTTCGACAGGCTGGGCGTCGGCGAGCGCATGCTCGAGAAGGGCGTGACCTGGAAGGTCGGCCGCATTTTCCATGGCGACGAAGAGGTCTATTCCTTCGACCTTCTACCTGAGGACGGGCACAAGTACCCCGCCTTCATCAATCTCCAGCAATATTATGTCGAGGGGTACCTGCTCGACCGCGCCCGCGAATTCCCCGAGTTGATCGATATCCGCTTCCTCAACAAGGTGGTGGACCACGAGGATCTGGGGCAGAGCGTGCGGCTCTCGGTCGAGACCCCCGAAGGCAATTACGGCTTCGAGGCGCAATATCTCATCGCCTGTGACGGGGCGAACTCTTCGACGCGCCGCCGCATGGGGCTCGATTTCACCGGGCAGACGTTTGAGGAGCAGTTCCTCATTGTCGACATCGAGATGCAGGACAGTCCCTTCGGGGCCGAAGACGTGCCGGAGCGCTGGTTTTGGTTCGACCCGACCTTCCATCCGGGGAGATCGGCATTGCTGCATCTCCAACCCGACAATATCTATCGCATCGACCTGCAACTCGGCCGCGGCGCCGATGCCAGGGAGGAGGCGACCGAGGAAAAGGTCATTCCCCGCGTCAAGGCCATCGTGGGCGACAAGCCGTTCCGGCTCGACTGGCTCTCAGTCTACAAGTTCCGCTGTATGAAGCTCGATCGCTTTGTGCATGGGCGGGTTATCTTTGCCGGCGACAGCGCCCATGTGGTCTCGCCCTTCGGTGCGCGGGGCGGCAACGGCGGCATCCAAGACGTGGACAATCTCGGCTGGAAACTTGCCGCCGTGCTGGCAGGCAAAGCCGATCACCCCATAATCGAAACCTATCACGACGAGCGCAGCCATGGATCGGCCGAGAACATAAAGAACTCGACGCGTTCGACCAATTTCATGACGCCGAAGACCCCAATCGAGGCGCTGTTTCGCGCCGAGGTCCTGCGCATGGCCCACGACCAGCCCTTCGCACGGCGTCTGATCAATTCGGGGCGCCTGTCGCTGCCCTGTTCGTTGGATGGCTTCGCGCTGCAGACCCCGGGAGCCGCGCAGGTGCAGCCGGGTGCGCCGATGGTGGATGCACCGGTGGGCAACGGCTGGCTGATCTCGCTCGTGCAAGGGGATTTCACGCTGGTGGGCTTCGGCAATGTGGCGCTGCCCGATGTGCCGGACTTGCGCCGGATCGGCATCGGCCAGAGCGCGACGGATTATCCCTGCCACGCCGATACGGAAGGCTATGCGCTGCAGCGCTACGGCAAGGATATCGCCTATCTCTTCCGGCCCGACGGTCATGTGGCGGCGGTCTTCGAGGCACCGACCGAGACCGGGATACGGGCGGCGATGAACCGCGCATTGGGGCGCGAAAGCGCGTGGGAGACGGCATGATGAATGCGAAACATGCTTATGAAGACGGCTTCGGGGGGCAGCAGGACGCGTTCTATGAAGCGCTGATCGGCGCCCATGAGGGGCTGTCCGATGAGCAGAGCCATCGGCTCAACGCCCGCCTCGTGCTGCTCATGGCGAACCGGATCGGCGATCTGGCCGAGTTGCGCGGCCTCATTAACACGGCGCGTGCCTATGAGTGAGGTCATCCTTTACGACTACTGGCGCTCCACGGCGAGCTACCGCGTGCGGATCGCACTCAACCTCGCCGGGATCGCCTTTACCGCGGTGCCGGTCGACTTGACGGCGGGCGATCAGCGGGCCGAGCCGCATCTGGCGCGTAACCCGCAGGGGCTCGTTCCGGTGCTCGAGATCGACGGGCTGCGGCTGACCCAGTCCTTGGCCATCCTCGATTACCTCGAGGACACGGGCCGACTGTCCTTGCGCCCCGGCACCCCCACCGCTGCCGCCCGAATGCGCGCCATAGCGCAGGCAGTGGCCTGCGATATCCACCCGGTTTGCAACCTGCGCGTGGCGGCCCATGTTGTGGCACTCACCGGGCGCGAGGAAAGCCGTGCCGAATGGATGCGCCATTTCATCCGCCGGGGACTCGAGGCCGTCGAGGCGCTGCTTGACGCTGCCGGCCCCTATGCCATCGGTGCCGCGCTCAGCCAGGCGGATCTGGTGCTGGTTCCGCAGCTTTACAACGCCGCGCGCTGGGGTGTCGCAACCGATGATCTGCCGCGTCTCGCCCGCGTGTCCGCAGCCTGTACCGCGCTGCCCGCTTTTGCCGCCGCGCACCCCGAGGAGGTGCGCCCGAAACCCACCAACTGATCAGATCACCGCCGCTCGGGCCGGAGAGATCCCGAGGGGCTCTTTAACCACCATGGGAGGAAATGCATATGAAAACCCTTGCGAAAGCGGGCCTGCTGGCCCTTGGCGCCGTGCTCGTGCCGCTCGCCGCGCAGGCGGCCGATCTGCAGCTCGTGTTGTCGAGCTGGCTGCCGCCGCGGCACCCGATCGTGGTCAACGCGATCAAGCCCTGGGCCGAGGAGGTCGAGAAGGTGACCGAGGGCCGCGTCTCGATCCGCGTATTGGGCAAGCCGCTCGGCAGCCCGCCCGCACATTTCGACATGGCCAAGGACGGTGTGGCCGACATCACCTACGGGTTGCACAGCTTCACACAGGACGATCGTTTTGCCGGCAGCCGGGTAGGGCAGTTCTCGTTCCTCGGCGATGACGCGGTGGAAAGCTCCAAGGCCTTCTGGACCGTCTATACCGAGGATCTGAATGCAGCCAGGGAGCATGAGGGCACCCATCTGCTGGGGCTCTTCATGCATGGCCCCGGCCTGTTGCACAACAACCAGCGCAGGATCGAGACGCCTTCGGATTTGGAAGGCCTCAAGATCCGCGTGCCCGGTGGCTATGTGGCCGAGCTGGTGGGTGATCTGGGCGCCACCCCGCTCTTCATGTCCTCTCCGGAGGTTTATGAGAAGCTCTCGCGCGGGGTGATCGACGGGGTCGCCTTCACCTATGAGGCGCTGACCGCGTTCAATCTCACCGGCGACATCAAATACTCCATGACCGTGCCCGGCGGCATCTACAATACCACCTGGTTCCTGGTCATGGACGAGGACAAATGGGACCAGATCTCGCCCGAGGATCAGGCGGCCATAGATGCGATCTCGGGGCTGGCCTTCGCCGAGCGTGTGGGCAAGGCATGGAACGACGCCGACGCGGCCGCCACGGTAGAGATCGAGGCGGCGGGGATTGAGCTCTACTCGGCATCGGACCCGGTTCTGGCGGCGATCGAGACAGCGGCGGAAAAACATGAAGAGGCCTGGGCCGCATCGCTGCCCGAGGGCGAGGACGGCATTGCCGCCCTGAAGCGGATGCGGCAGATGACCGGGATCGGCGAACCCGGCGCGGTGCCGCAATGATCGCCACGCGGATCAGGGCGGGTCTGATGGGGCTGGCAGCGTTGTTGCTGCTGGCCCTGATGGCGGTAACGGGCATAGACGTGGTCGGCCGTTACCTCTTCAACGCGCCTCTTTCAGGCGCTTTCGAGTTGACCGAACTGCTGCTCGGGACGCTGGTCTTCGTGGCGCTGCCACTGGTCAGCCGCTCGGGCGCGCATGTGGAGGTCGACCTGCTGGTCGAGATGCTCCCGCGCCGGGTCACAAGGGCGCTGGGGCTTTTTGCGGCGCTGATTTCTGCGCTCGTGCTGGTCTATTTCGGCTGGCGTCTTGCCGTGCTCGGCGTGACACAGTTCGAGGACGGTTCGCGCTCGGTCTCGTTGGGCGTGCCCTTCGCACCCTTCGCCTTTCTCGGCGGGCTCACCTGCGTGGTGGCGGCGGTATTCGGCGTGATCCGGGAACTCAACCATGACTGAATCGCTGGTCGCGCTCGTCCTGCTTTTGGTGCTGGTCTTTGCCCGCGTGCCGATCGCATTCGCCATGGCGCTGGTCGGGGCGGCGGGCTTCGCCTGGCTGCGCGGGGTGGAGCCTGCCGGCGCCATGGTGGGCGCGGCGGTGTTCGAGACCGGCTTTTCCTATTCGCTCTCGGTGGTGCCGCTCTTCATCTTCATGGGCAACATCCTTGCCCATTCCGGCATCGCGCACGGGCTCTTCGCCGGGGCGGACCGACTGTTCGGGCGGATGCGGGGCGGGCTGGCGCTGGCAACGGTTCTCTCCTGCAGCGGGTTTTCGGCGGTCTCGGGGTCGTCGCTGGCCACGGCCGCCACGATGAGCCGCGTCGCCATGCCGCCGATGCGCCGCTTCGGTTATTCCGACAGCCTCGCTGCGGGCTCCATCGCCGCAGGCGGCACGCTGGGGATCCTTATCCCGCCTTCTGTGATCATGATCATCTACGGCCTGCTCACCGAAAGCGATATCGGCAAGCTCTTCATCGCAGGGCTCATTCCGGGTGCGCTGGGGGTCGTCTTCTACCTTGTCGCGGTGCTGGTCGCAGTGCGAGTGAACCCGCGCCTCGCCCCGCCGGTCTCGGATCCCGAGCCCATGTCGCGCGCCGACGTGATGGGCGTCATGGGGACGCTGGCGCTTTTCGCCTTCATCATGATCGGCATCTATGGCGGCTTCTTCACCCCCATTGAAGCCGCCGGCATGGGCGCGATCTTTTCGCTTTTGCTGGCAATGGCAATGCGCAGCCTCAGCCGCAAGGGCTTCTGGGAGGCCTGTTGCGAGACGGTGCTCTCCTCCGCGATGATCTTCGCCATCATCATCGGCGCCGAGATCTTTTCTGCCTTCGTCAACTTCGCCGGCTTGCCCGATGCGCTGGTTGACCTGATCTACGAGTTCGAGATCAGTCCCTGGGCGGTCATCGGGCTGATGGTGGCGATCTATCTTGTGATGGGCTGTGTCTTTGAAAGCCTCTCGATGATTCTGCTTACGGTGCCGGTCTTCTATCCGATTGTCTATCAGCTCGATTTCGGCGCCGGGCTGCTGTCCGACCCGGAGAACATCCTGATCTGGTTCGCGGTGGTGGTCGTTGTCGTGACCGAAATCAGTCTCATCACGCCACCCGTCGGGATGAACGTCTTCGTCCTGCGCGCGACACTGCCCGAGATCCCGCTCAAAGCCATCTTCCGCGGTATCGTGCCGTTCTGGATCGCCGACATCCTGCGCCTGGCGCTGCTGGTTCTGGTGCCGGCGCTGTCGCTCTGGCTGTTGTAGGCTAGTTGATGGCCGGCAGGAGGAGATTTATGACCGAAGACCGCGCGAGGCTCGCGCCCACATCCCGGTCGCTGCCCTTCGCGCTGATCCGCGCGCGCGAGGTGCTGCTGGTACCGCTGCGCCGGATGCTCGCCGACGCCGGCGTGAGCGAGCCGCAATGGCGCATCCTGCGGGTGTTGATCGAGTCCGGGCCGATGTCGGGGCAGGAACTGGCCCGGTCGGCCTGCCTGCAGCCGGCATCAGTGTCTCGGATACTGCAGACAATGGTGGAAAGAGGATACGTGGCGCGCGTGCAGGACGCCAGCAACCGACGCCGTCAGGTCGTATCGATTTGCCCCGCCGGACAGGCGATCATCGAGACACATGCAAGGACCTCACGGCAGATCACCGATACGATCGCCCAGCGATTTGGACCCGATAAATACGCGCAGTTGCTCGACCTGCTTGAGTCGTTCAACCGTCTCGCGCAACCAGAGACGGCGGATCAGTACCTGCCTGATTGAAACAGATAGTCCGCCATCGCTTGCAAGCTGGGTCATCCTGGGCGGCAGTCTATCCCGCACTCGCCATCACAGTCGTCTGACGCTTGCCCATGTACCAGTCCGCGAACTCCGAGATTCGCTTTTCTTGCGTAGAGTATCGACCGGGCCTATAGGCGGACGAGTTGACGCCGAGTTGATTGTTTTCGGTAATCGCCTTGTCCTCCCGCAGCGTCGTATCCAGGTCCCTCAATCGCCGAGCAGTTCGAGATCATTGCCGCCTGAGCCGCCGCGAACACAGCTCCCGTTGGTACCTCGCTCCCAATTTGCGACAGAACCACCCGCAGGGATTCTAGTCTAGTCTCGCCGTTTCCATCACCAATGGAAAGGAAAAACACGCTGACGCATTGGGCCGATCTCGCCATGGCGACCGAGGTAGGGGCGCGAAGCAACCGCTTCCACTAACGATATGTTCCAGTACGCCATGCTGAATAAATGGGGAACGCCTCCAGGAGCCCGGCGACCTTCTGGCGTAGCGAGGTTTCAACGACGTGGTTGCCGGCTACGCCGTGTTTCGTGAGCCCGTCGATCACTTCGAGGATGAGATTGCCTGTTGTCTCGATTTCGGCCTCGCCGAAACCGCGGGTCGTCACCGCAGGGGTGCCGAGCCGTATGCCGGATGTCACCATCGGCTTTTCGGGGTCGAAGGGGATGCCGTTCTTGTTGCAGGTGATATGGGCTCGCCCCAGCGACTGTTCCGCCGCTTTACCGGTTAGACCCTTCGGACGCAGATCGACCAGCATCAGATGGGAATCGGTGCCGCCGGACACGATGTCTACGCCGCCGCCTTTGAGGACCGCCGCGAGCTTTCGGGCGTTGGCGATCACCTTTGCGATGTAGTCGCGGTATTCCGACGTGAGCGCTTCGCCGAAGGCGACAGCCTTGGCGGCGATCACATGCATCAGCGGACCGCCCTGCAGACCCGGGAAAACCGCGGAGTCGAGTTTCTTGCCCAACTCCTCGTCATTCGACAGGATGATCCCGCCGCGCGGTCCGCGCAGCGTCTTGTGCGTTGTCGACGTGACCACGTGGGCGTGGGGCAGGGGGCTCGGGTGATGGCCTGCCGCCACGAGACCGGCGAAATGGGCCATGTCGACGAAGAGTTTCGCCCCTACCTTGTCTGCGATCTGCCGGAAGGCGGCGAAGTCAGGATGGCGTGAATAGGCGGAGTGCCCAGCCACGATGACCTTGGGCTTATGCCGGGTGGCAAGGTCCTCGACCTCGTTCATATCGATCAGGCCGCTTTCCTTCCCAACGCCGTAATGGACCGCGTTGAACCATTTCCCCGACATGTTCACCTTGGCGCCGTGCGTAAGGTGTCCGCCGGCGGCAAGGTTGAGGCCCAGAAACGTGTCGCCTGGTTGCATCAGTGTCATGAAGACGGCCTGGTTGGCCTGGCTCCCCGAATTCGGCTGCACATTGACCCATTTGCATCCGAAGAGTTCCTTTAGCCGGATGCGGGCGAGTTCTTCGGCTTCGTCCACGAACTGGCAGCCGCCATAGTACCGGCGTCCCGGATAGCCCTCGGCATATTTGTTCGTCATGATTGAGCCCTGGGCTTCGAGCACGGCGCGGCTGACGATATTCTCCGATGCGATCAGCTCGATCTCGTCGCGCTGGCGAGCGTATTCGCGTTCGATCATGCTCCAGAGCGGGGAATCCCGATCGGCCAGCGGCTGATCGAAAAAGGCTGACTGAAGCCTGGGGCCCAAGTCTTGCATGCTTTCCTCCTTTTCAACCCGTCCAGCCGAGTCCGCCGGAAATCACGTGAATGGTCATGAGCAGGGCGTCGATATCCTCGGACCTCGCTATGCCGGTCTCGCGATCGGATCTCACCTTGCGAAGAAGGTCGACCTGGAGCCGGTGCAGCCCGTCCATTTGGGTACGCACGGCGTCCTGCTGCGAGCGGAACACCGGAAAGCGGAGGCAAAGACCTTCTTCCTGGGTCAGCGAGAGGATCATGTCCCGGGTCAGCCGGTGCTCCTCGGCGATCATGTCGAAGATGCGCCTTCCGCCGCACTGGTCCTGTACGAGCGTCGAATAGTGTTCCGCGATGGCGAGATCGGACTGGAACAGAATCTTTTCGGCCTCGTCGATGACCAGACGGAAAAGCCGCGAGGTTTCGTACATCTTCCTGAGCAGCGCGTATCCTGTTTCGCCGCGAACGCGTGTGAAGGACGACAGGGCAGTGCCGATGCCGTACCATCCGGTCAGCATGTGCCGGTTCTGACTCCACGCAAAGACCCAGGGGATCGCCCGCAAATCGCCGAGATCCCGGGGCGTCGAACCGAAACGCCGTGCGGGGCGGGAGCCTATCTTAAGCAGGCTCAGTTCTTCGACCGGACTGGCCTCGGTGAAATAGTTGATGAAGCCGGGCTTCGTAACAAGGTCGATATACTTGACGTGGCTTAGGCCGGACAGGGCCTCGAACGCCTCGCTGAACTCGCCAGTCTCGTCCGGCCGGGCGCTGTCCGCCGGCTCCAGCGTGTGGGCCAGTACGGCGGCGGCGAGGCTCTCGAGGTTCTGCAAGGCGGTACCGCGGTTGGCGAATTTTGCCGAGACGATCTCGCCCTGTTCGGTGACGCGCAGGCGCCCGTTGACGGTGCCGGCGGGCTGGGCAGCAATGGCGCGGCCTGCCGGCGCACCCCCACGGCTGACCGAGCCGCCGCGGCCGTGGAAGAACGAGACCTCGATCCGGAATTTCTGGCCGATGCGCCTGAGCGCGGTTTGAGCCTTGGCCAGTTCCCAATTGGAGGACAGGAACCCGCCATCCTTGTTGCTGTCGGAATAGCCGAGCATCACCTCCTGACGATCGCCGGCTTCGCGGATGAGGCGTCGGACGGCTCGGTGCGAGAATACGGTCGAAAGGATATCGGGCGCGGCGCGCAAATCCTCGATGGTTTCGAAGAGCGGGACGACCGGAAGCGGGGGCATAGTACCAAAGGCCGGACCGGCCGACCAGCCGACCAGCAGGTAGACGGCCAGGAGATCATCAGCCGAGGTGGTCATTGACAGGATGAAGGCGCCGACTGCCTCGGGATCGCGCCGCCGGGCCTCCGTCAGCAGATCGAATAGGTCGAGGATGTCGCGGCTTTGCCGTGACAGGCGGACGCGATCTATGTCCGGGACGGGACCGTCGTGCGCCAGTGTCAGCCGCTCGGTCCATTCCCGGGTGCCGGGCCGTGGGGACGAATATCCGTCTATCATGGTGAAGATTTCGGCAAGCGCGGTATTCACGACCGTCGCGTTCTGGCGGATGTCCAGGGATACGGTGTGAAAGCCGAAGGTCCGGATGCGCATTTCCAGGGGCAGGACTTTCCTGAGCGCCGCGGCCGGTGCGCCGGCGTCCCGCAGGGCATTGCCGAGGATCTGGACGTTGGCGGCGAACTCACGCGACCGAGCGAAAGGGGCGACGTCCGTGGACTCACCGCGATCGTTCGCGCATGTCGCGTCGAGCCGTGCGAGAAGCGTGGCGACGTATTGGCGAAAGGGCTCGCCGGGGTTGCGCGACTCGATGCGCATCCGTTCCGACCCGCATTGCGCCAACAGGGCATCAAGTGCTTCGAGGAATCCGCTCGACGGCGGTGTAACGCTAACGCCGATGGAAAGATCGCGCATGAGTGCTTTCAGCGGAGCACGGTAGGAGTTAAGGGCCGTCAGGCGATACCGGGCCAATGCTGCCCGTGTGACCTCTGTCGTGACATTCGGGTTACCGTCCCGATCCCCGCCGATCCAGGAGGAGAAGTGCAGAAAGCCGCTCGGCGGGGCAATTCCGTCGTATTCCCCGGCTGCGTGCAACAGTCGGTCGACGAGAGTGGGCAGAGCCTCGAACAGAATCTCGTCAAAGAAATGGATGCCCCAGTCAACTTCCTGAAGCACGGAGGGTTTCTCAAGGCGCAGTTCGCCGGTGAGCCAGAGCAGTTCAATCTCCGCCAGGAGCGCCTCGCGAAACGCCTCTTCTTCATGCGGGGACCATTCGCGTGTGACCAGATCGGTCAGACGCCGGTAAATGCGGCGGTGGATTTCCAGAACCGTGACGCGCTTGGTTTCGGTCGGGTGGGCCGTCATCGTTGGCCCGACGGCCAGCCGGTCGAGCGCGGTCGCGATGCTCGTGTGTGCTACGCCTTTTGCAGCCGCGCGTTTCAGCACGTCGGTGAACCCGCCTGGGGTCGCGTTGCCGGAGCGTTCGGTCAGACGGCGCTCAAGGCTGGTCTCGAACTCCTGCCCGATGGCGATCAGCTGGTGCCACGCGCCCAGACCTTGCAATGCCAGGAAGCGGCGTTCCTCAGGCAACTCGTTGACCGGGACACTGCCATCCAGAACACCCGCGATTTCAGGGAGATGTTGCCGACCGACCCCGATTAGACTCGATTTCAGCAGCGCCAGTATATCAGACGGTCCGCGTTCGCCGCACGGGACCGTCTCGGCAGCGCTTGCCGCAAGGGTCGGTAGCCGGTATTGCGCCTCGGTCGAGACCATGAGCGACCTCCGTCAGATCCGGTTGGGCGGCGCGGTGCCGGCGAAGAAGGCGTCCAGATTGTCGGCGGCCATCATGCCCATTGCTTCCCGCGTCTCGCGGGTGGCGCTGCCGAGATGGGGCAGCAAAACGACATTTGGGAAAGCAATAAGGTCGTCGGGCACGTGCGGTTCCCGCTCAAACACGTCCAGACCGGCACCGCCTAGCGCGCCTTGGCGGAGTGCTGCGCGGAGCGCCGTTTCGTCCACCACGTCGCCGCGGGCGGTGTTGATCAGGAACGTCTTCGGCCCGAAGAGTCCGATGCGCCTTGCGTCGATCAGGTGACGGTTTTCGCCGCCGCCAGGGCAGTGCAGGGAAACGAAGTCGGCTTGTTCGATGACCGCATCGACCGTCGGGAGAGCATGGGCTTTCAGGTCAGCAAGGCGCGCGTCCGGCATTGGGGTGCGATTGTAGTAAACGATGTCCATGCCGAAGGCCATTTGCGCACGCCGGGCGGTTGCCTGGCCGATGCGGCCCATGCCGATGATACCCAGCGTCTTGCCCCTGAGACACATGCCCATGAGATGGGTGGGGCGCCAGCCGGCCCAGGTGCCGGCACGCAGTTCGCGTTCGCCCTCTTTGAGGCGACGGGCGAGCATCAACATTAGGGCGATGGCCAGATCCGCCGTGCAGTCGGTCAGGACGCCGGGTGTATTGGTGACTGTGATCCCGGCAGCTGCGGCCGCGGGAAGGTCGATATGGTTCACGCCCACACCAAAATTGGCGAGAATCTTCGTCTGAGGCGGGGCGGAAAAGATCTCGGCCGGCAGCTTGTCACTGACTGTAGGGCAGACGGCATCGTAGTCGCGCAGCGCCCGACCGATCTCCTCGACGTTCATCGGGCGGTCCTCCGGGTTCAACGTGGCGTCGTAGCTCGAGGCGAGACGCGTTTCGACCGCTTCAGGCCAGCGGCGTGTCAGCAGGATTCTTTTGCGTGTCATGGGATCACGCTGCGGCGCTCATTCCGGCCAATACCGCCGCGACGGTTTCGCCGAAGGCGGACGGGTTTGGAACGATGTGATGTCCGGCATTACGGATGAGATCCACCTTCTCCTGTGCGGATTCTCCGAAGGCCGACACGATCGCACCGGCGTGGCCCATCCGCTTGCCCTTGGGTGCTGAAAGCCCAGCAATGTATGCTATCAGAGGCTTCCTCATGTTCTCCTTTGCCCAAAGTGCGGCCTCGGCTTCCTGCGTGCCGCCGATCTCGCCGATCATCACAACGGCATCGGTCTCGGGATCCTCGTTGAAGAGTTCCAGGATATCCTTGAATGATGAACCGTTGATCGGGTCGCCACCGATTCCGGCACTGGTCGAGACGCCGATGCCGCGCGCCTTCATCTGGCTTGCGGCCTCATAGCCGAGCGTGCCCGAACGCCCGATGATCCCCACCCGGCCCGGCGCGTAGATGTGGCCCGGCATGATGCCCATCATTGCCTGACCGGGAGTGATCATGCCAGCGCAGTTCGGACCGAGCAGCCGCATCCGGTTCTCGGACCGGTAACGGCGCATGTAGCGCTTCACGCGCATCATGTCCTGAGACGGAATACCGTCGGTGATGCACACGCAGGTCTTTATGCCGGCATCGGCCGCTTCCATGATCGAGTCAGCGGCGAATGGTGGCGGCACGAAGACGATGGAGGCTTCTGCGTCGGTCTCCGCGACTGCGCCCTTCATCGTGTTGAAGACCGGCAGGCCGAGATGAATAGCACCGCCCTTGCCGGGGGTCACACCGCCTACCAGGTTGGTGCCGTACTCGATCATCTCCTGTGCATGGAAGCTCCCGATCCGGCCCGTAAACCCCTGCACCAGTACCTTCGTCCCTCTCGTCAGCAGAATTGCCATTGTGTGTCCTCCTCAGGCGGCGTTCTTCCGGACTTCTTTCAGCGCAGAAACGGCATGTTCTGCCGCCTCGGCCAGCGTGTCGGCCACGATGACGTCCGGCGCCCTTTCCACGAGAATCTTCTTGCCCTTTTCGACATTCGTGCCGGCCAGACGCACCACGAGCGGCATTTTGACGCCAACCTCTTCCAGCGCCTTGACCACACCCTCGGCCACCCAGTCGCAGCGATTGATGCCGGCGAAGATGTTGACCAGGATCACTTGGACATTTTTGTCCTGAAGCACCGCACGGAAGCTTTTCGCCACTCGTTCGGGACTGGCGCCGCCGCCGATGTCGAGGAAATTGGCCGGCTCACCGCCGGAGAGCTTGATCATGTCCATGGTCGCCATGGCGAGGCCGGCGCCATTGATGATGCAGCCGATATCGCCATCGAGCCCGACATAGCTGAGGCCGCGATCCGAGGCGAAGGTCTCGCGCGGGTCTTCCTGGCTCTTGTCGCGGAGTTCCGAGATGTCGGGACGGCGGAACAGCGCGTTCTCGTCGAAGCTCATCTTGCAGTCGAGCGCGCGGAGTTCGTCCTTCGACAGGACGAGGGGGTTGATCTCGAGCATGGTGGCGTCGAAGTCGCGGAACACGCGGTAACAGGCCAGGATCGTGTCGACCGCCTTGCCGATAAGCTTGCCGTCGAGTCCCAGGCCGAAGGCGATCTCGCGGGCCTCGAAATCGCGCATGCCGAAGCCTGGATCGATCCTGCACCGCACCAGACTGTCGGGTTCCTTCTCGGCGATCTCCTCGATCTCCATTCCGCCGGAAGACGAGGCAACGACCACGATCCGCTCTTCCTTGCGGTCGAGGACGAAGCCCAGATACAATTCGCGGTCGATCCGTATGCCTTCCTCGACATAGAGGCGGTTGATCAGTTTGCCCTTCGGGCCGGTCTGCGTGGTGACGAGCCGGCGCCCCAGGAGCTTCTCCGCGGCTTCTTCGACTTCCTTTTCGGACCTGCAGAGAATGACGCCGCCGGCTTTTCCGCGGGCGCCGGAATGCACCTGTGCCTTAACAATCCAGACGTCGCCGCCGATTTCGGTGGCTCGGTAGTGCGCCTGCTCGGGACTGTATGCCAGTCCGCCGCGCGGAAGCTGGATGCCGTGCGTGGCCAGAAGTTCCTTGGCCTGATACTCGTGGATATCCATGATCTTGCCTCCTTTCAGGCGGCCCGGGCACGTATGGCCTCGTCCATGGCGATGACGTTGTGCGCCATTCGTTCCGATGCCGCGTCGATCATTTTGCCGTCGAGGCTCGCCGCGCCCTTGCCGGCGGCCTCGGCCTCACGAAGGGCGTCGATGATGCGCCGGGCCCGTTCGACTTCTGTTTCGGGTGGTGAGAACTCATCGTTGGCCAGGTCGATCTGGCTGGGGTGGATGGCCCATTTGCCCTCGATGCCGAGCGCCGCGCCGCGCTTGCAGGCGTCGCGGAATCCTTCCGGATCGGAAAAGTCGCCGAAGGGCCCGTCGATCGGCCGGAGGCCATAGGCGCGGCAGGCAACCGTCATCCGCGACAGGGCGGCGTGCCACTGATCGCCCGGATAATTCGGGTTCAGTCCGCCGATATTGACGGTCCGCGCCTTGTTGAAAGCAGCGTAGTCGGCCACTCCGAAATGCATCGCCTCAAGCCGTGAGGGCGCCGCCGCGACCGCCTCTACATTGGCCATGCCGAGTGGGGTTTCAATCAGCGCCTCGATCCCGACCTTGTTTGCGTAACCCTTGGCCATTTCGATCTGGTTGAGCATCGCCTCAACCATGTAGACATCCGCCGGCACGCCGACCTTCGGGATCAGAATGACGTCCAGCCTGCCGCCGGCCTGTTCCATCACATCGACCACGTCGCGGTACATGTAATGGGTATCGAGCCCGTTGATGCGGACAGACATGGTCTTGTTCTTGGCCTTCCAGTCTATGTCGTTCAGCGCGGTGATGACGTTTCGGCGCGCCTGCTCCTTATCGGGCGGCGCAACCGCATCTTCGAGATCGAGGAAGATGCAATCGGCGGCGCTGGTTGCGGCCTTCTCGATCATGGACGGGTTGGATCCGGGCACCGCGAGGGTGCTGCGCTGCAGGCGGACCCGGCGCAGGTGGTGGATCGTGTGGCTCATTCCTGGCTCCTCCTCTGGCGCTTCAGGCTGCTTCGGCCGCCGGGACTGCCGCCGTCTCGGTGAAATGCGACACCGCCGCGCCGACACCCGAACCAGGCTCGATCTGAATGCCGCAATCGATCATCGCCATCTCCGCCGCCGTCAGCGCGGTACCGACCATGCCTTCATTCAGCCAGCCGAGATGGCCGATACGGAAGACCTTGCCCATGACCTTGCTGAGTCCGGTGCCGAGGGAGGTGTTGTAGGTATGATAGGCGCGGGAGATGATGTCGCGCGCGTCGATGTTTTCCGGCACGATGATCGCACTGACCGTGTCGGAGTGCCATTTCGGCTCCTTCGCGCAAAGGCGGAGCCCCCACGCATCCACGGCCTTGCGCACACCGGTCGCCAGACGGTGGTGCCGCGCCCAGACGTTTTCCAACCCCTCCTCCAGCAGGAGGTCGCAGGCTACATCCAGCCCGCGCAGAAGCTGCGTGGCCGGTGTGTATGGGAAGTAACCAGCGGTGTTGGTGGCTATCATGTCCTCGAATGCGAAGAACGTGCGGTTGAAGCGCGCGTTCCTGTGCGCCTTCAGCGCAGATGTCGAGACCGAGAGGATGCCGAGACCGGCGGGCAGCATAAAGCCCTTCTGGCTGCCGGAGACGGCGCAATCGACGCCCCAGGCATCCTGATCGAATTCGGTCGATCCGATCGAGGAGACGCCGTCGACCATCAGCAGCGCCGGGTGGTCGGCGGCATCGAGCGCCGCGCGAACGCCCTTGATGTCTGAATTGACGCCGGTTGCCGTTTCGTTGTGGGTGGCAAAGACGGCCGCATATTCCTTGGAGACGTCTGCCTTCAGCTTTTCGGCATATTTCTCGACCGGAACGCCTTCGCCCCATTCGCAGTCGATCACATCGACATCGAGGCCGAAGCGCTGTGCCATGTCGACCCAGAGATGCGAAAACTGGCCGAACCGGCTCATCAGCACCTTGTCTCCGGGATTAAGCGTGTTCTGGATTGCGGCTTCCCAGGCGCCGGTGCCGGATGAGGGGTAGATGAAGACCTGCCCGGTGGTGTTTCGGAAGATCTTGGCGACCTTCTCGAAGATCGGCTTGGTGAAATCCGGGAAATCGGGCGCACGCATGTCCTCCATCGGGACATTCATCGCCATGCGGACCTCTTCCGGAATGTTCGTCGGACCAGGAATGTAGAGATGCTTGTAGCCGGGCATCGGGGAATCTCCTCTCCAATCATTCCCCCGCTAGCATCGCGATTCCGGCGTTTTGGACCACACACAGGCGGATAGGAATTTGCAGTCGTAGGAGGGGAAATGGCCTACCCGTTTAGCGAATTCAGGTGTCGGCTTCCCGCAGCCAGACTGCCACGGCCATTGAGCGGTTACGGGCACCCAGTTTCTCGTAAAGGTTCTTTAGGTGGTATTTCACCGTGTTTTCCGAAATGCCCGTGCGGTTGGCGATCTGCTGGTTGGTCCAACCGCGCGCGAGGACTTCGAGCAATTCACGTTCGCGTACTGTGAGGCTGGAGAGCGGAGTGTCGTTAAGCTCGGCGATGTCGATATAGGGAATGCAAAAATGTCCCGCCGCAACGACCCTGATTGTTTGCAGCAGGATGGCTGCGGCTTCGTGCTGGAAGCAGAAACCGTGAGCGCCCAAACGCACGGCCTGGCGTAATGCGCACGGATCGCGATTGTTGCTGAAGATGACCGTCTTGACAGTGTTGCCGCTATTCTTGAGCTTTCGCAGGATTTCAGGCGCCTTCGCATCGGCGAGATCCCAGGCCAGCACGGCGAGATCGAACGTCGTTACATCGGCCTTCAGCAGGTCGTCGCCGCGATCGCTGGTTTGCACCATGGCGAGGTCGGGCTCGGCCGTGATAAGTCCGACAATCGCCGAAATCACCAGCGGATTGGCGTCAACCAAAAATATCCGTGTTGTCCCAACGACGGGAGCTGCCTGTTCTGGCATCATGCCTCCTCCCCGCAGCGATCTGTCCGTGGACGCAATAATGGATGGCCAGCCCACGTGATCGTCGGTTTGCGCCGCGGCGAGGTCGGGCTTCGACCGTGAAAAGCCCGACAATCGCCGAAATCACCGACGGATTGGCATCACCCAGGAACTTCCGTGTTATCCCAACAACGGGAGCGATCCCTTCCGGCACTGTGTTTCCTCCCTGCAGTGACTGCCAGGTGAACGCGGCGCGAGCGGCCCATTCACCCGCACCGCATGTCAGGCGGTGAGTCCCTCGGGTTCGTCGAGACCGTTTGCGCGACAGGTTGCTGTCAGCGTGTTGGCGAGCAGACAGGCGATCGTCATCGGGCCGACTCCGCCGGGCACCGGGGTAATCGCGCCGGCGGTTTCGGCGGCACCGGGGAAATCCACGTCGCCCACGAGACGTGACTTACCGTCCTGCCCTTCGACGCGGTTGATGCCCACATCGATCACCGTTGCGCCCGGTCGGATCCAGCTACCTTGAACCATTCCCGGGCGCCCCACCGCAGCCACCACGATGTCGGCGCGTCGCACAATGTCCTCCAAATCGCGGGTGCGTGAATGAGCAATCGTCACGGTGCAACTGTCGCCCAATAGGAGCTGCGCCATGGGCTTTCCAACGATGTTGGAGCGCCCGATCACCACAGCTTGGAGGCCGGAAAGGTTGCCGAGATGCGCTTTGAGCAGCATCAGGCAGCCGAGCGGCGTGCAGGGCACCATGGCCTTTTGTCCGGTGGCGAGTAGCCCGGCATTCGAGATATGGAAGCCATCGACGTCCTTCGCCGGGTCGATGGCGTTGATGATCCTGGCCGAATCCAAATGGCGGGGCAGGGGCAGCTGTACCAGGATGCCATGCACCGACGGATCGGCATTGAGGCGCCCGAGGAGATCGAGAAGCGCCGCTTCCGTTGTGTCGGCGTCGAGTTTATGCTCGAAGGAGGCCATACCGGCCTCCGCCGTTTGCTTGCCCTTGGAACGGACATAGACTTGGGATGCCGGGTCTTCGCCCACCAGCACCACGGCGAGTCCGGGGGTGATGCCATGCTCGGTCTTGAGTCTCGAGACTTGCTCCGCCACGCGCCCCCGCATCTCGGCCGCGAAGGCTTTCCCATCGATGATCGTGGTCCCTGTTTTCATCTCAGCGATCCGCATGCTCGCCCTCCGTTGTTTGCGTTTCCGCGTGCCGGCCCGATGAGCGGCACGGTTTTGTCAGAACAACCCCTCGATATAACCCTGTTCGTTAAGGAAGATGCGCTCGGCCGAAGGCGTTTTCGGCAGGCCGGGCATGGTCATGATCTCGCCGCAGATGGCGACCACGAAGCCGGCGCCCGCTGCCAGCCGCACCTCGCGCACCGGCACCACGTGGCCGGTCGGCGCCCCGCGCAGATTGGCGTCGGTGGAGAAGGAATACTGCGTCTTGGCCATGCAGACGGGCAGATTGCCGTAGCCCTGGTCCTCCCACTGCTTGAGCTGGTTGCGCACG